>JAOUPX010000153.1 GCA_029879645.1 Nitrospinota bacterium | reverse complement strand
GCGGACCTGGAGTGCGGGCATACGCGTCACTTCCGGCACAACCCGCCCTGGCAGGTGCGGGAATGGGTCACCACCGCCGAAGGCCGCGCCCGCTTCCTCGGCACCGAACTGGATTGCAAGGAGTGCGACCCGGCTCAAGATAATCCGAAAAACCTCTCTTAATTTCACGGAGAAGGTTTACAGCAATAATATTCCTGGGAATTACCCTGAGTATTTATATCTGGGATTAGAAAATAGAAAAGCCCTGAATGGTCCCATTCCCTTGGAGGAGATTTCTGGGACCAAAAAGGGCCTTCTAAGTTATCGGTGTCTTATGCTGGATTAAAACATAAATCGGGCGCCAACATTGAATTCGTGTGATTGATATTCCGTGGTAAATGGAAAACCGCCCACATCTTCCATTTCAGGATCTTCAGTGGTGAAGTAGCGGTATCCGAAGCTTACTGTAGCCCGCGGGCTCACTTCATATCCAAGGCCTGCAGAAAACTGAAAGGCCATTACCGAATCGGTGTCGTCTGCCAGGGATAATCCTATAACTTCTAGATCATACGAAACTGTGGCAAATCCGATACCTCCCCCAACGTAGGGCTTCAACGGGCTTCCGGTCGGGACATCGAAATAGCCGTTGATCATGTAACTCAGGGCGGAGACATTTCCTTCAGCGGGGAATCCAACGAAATCGCTAATTCCATTATTGCGGAAGGCGAGTTCGCCATCTATCCGGACATTTCCAAAGTCGTATCCCAGAACGCCACCTAATCCCACCCCGGCGTCAACACCCACAGGGATTATAAAGCCAGCCTGCTGGATATCAGGATCGGAAAGAATATTTACTCCCAAGTGTCCCCCGATGTAAGGACCAGTTCCTTGCCCACCTGATCCTTGTTGAGCATGAACATTTGCACTGAGAACCGCTACAGCTACAAAAACCGCTACCGCAAGTAATCGTTTCATAATCCCTCCCCGTTTATTAAAAGATGATTAAAACTCAGTGGGTAATATCTGGTGGTAAATATTATATGAAATAATATATATTTTATGAGTTGTTTATTCAATAACCAGAAAAGACTGATTTTAAAGCTGGAAACAAAAACACCGATCCTCCGAACTTTATTGTAATGATCCGTTTTGGCAATTTATATTCCATCGATTGTGGGATCAGAGGAGCATATCTTTAAATTCCCTGGCTATACCTGGACAGGTTTAAAAAAGGTTCGGGGCAGGTGAAGACCAACTCAGCGAAGCGTTTCCTGCCGTTGACCGGTGTGCGAAATGCGACAATTGTTCGATTGCAAGTCCCATGCAGATTCCGGTGATGGATTCCATGAAAAAGGGAACTTGATATTAGCTACCCCCAGCCCCTCTCCTTCGACAAGATAAGGACAGGTTTTACAAGAGGGGCTGAGGTTGGGTAAACGATCAGCCTGATATTTTATTGGTCATGGCTGTTTCAATTTTATCGGCTAATTTATCGACCACGTGCCTTAATTTTTCGTTCACACGATAGTAGATGTTCTCACATCTGTTGGCACCCGTCTCCTGCTCTTCAAATTTTTCATACAAACTCCCGATTTCAGCCAGTAATTGTCCGTCATTTCTATAAACAGCCAGATCAACGAATTCGATCTCAACCATAAGCGGTTTTTCAATCGACATGGCACCCAATGATCCAATTGCTCCAAAGACAAGAGCCGCTCCCTTGGAGCCCTGGACGTATTCATGCTGTCCGTAAAATTTCCTTAATTTCCCAGACAGATAATAGTCCGCGGGTATCTTTTCCTGAACCTCCACTTTTTGTGGTTTAACCTTATCCGTATCTTCGCTATACATATCTGAAGAATCATCTTCATTCACGGCAGGTTGAATAACTTTATTGCTTGCCGTAACACTTTTAAATAATCCCTTTTTGTCCAGGTGTTTGGAAATTATTACTGAAATTTGTGAGGGGACGTCCATTTTGTTTAAGGAGTATATATTCTCCTTATTGACGCAATATTCTGCTTCTCCAACTTTAAGATAAAAATCGTCATAAGATTCTGAAAATAAAATTGCGTTTTCGGGGACACTTTTTCTGACGTCTTCAAAAGCTCGAATATCCAAGATTACTTCTTTTAATTGTTTGTTGGTGCTTTCCTTTACATCATCAAGATCGTATTTAATATTGCTATGTAAAGACGCGCATCCGGTCAACCCGATAAATATTCCAATACAAGCGAGCTTTAAATATTTATTTGTTCCCATAACTCCCTCCGCGTTAATAGATGATGAGGTTCCCACTCAGGAAGCCATCTCTAATCCAACATCAATTAAACAGAATACGGGCGCCGATGTTGAACTCGTTGCTTTCATATTTCATGGTAAAGGGTAGCCCCGGGTCGATGGGGGACGTGGGGGCGAACTGCATTTGCAATTGTTCGGTGGCAAAATGACGGAAGGTAAAAGTCATCGTGACCCTCGGGTTGATCTCGTAGCCAAACCCCAGGGAAAACTGATAGGCCAGGGCCGTATCGCTGTCGTCTGATACGGTTACCTCTGAAAACGGGAAAAACCCAGGCGATGCCCAATCGATCGATACGGTCGCCATACCCAACCCTCCGCCTGCGAAGAAGCTTACAGGGCTGTCGGGGGCCTGCAGGTCGAAATAGCCATTGATCATATAGCTGAACGCCGTGGTGGTGCTTTCGTTACTTGAAAACAAACCTTCGGGTTCCAGCGAGAGAGTACCCAGTCGGTCCGTGGTGCTCAGCCGCAAAGCGATTTCGCCGTCCATACGGAAAATCCCGAAGTCATACCCCAGAAACCCCCCAAAGCCAACGAGTGCGTTGTGTTCTGCTTCGAGGAGGCCGCCGTTAATTTCAGAATCCTTGGCCGCATTAATACCCAGATGCCCCCCGACATAGAAGCCTTGCCCTGAAGTGACCTCTGGGATCTGCATCTGGGTTTCCGCCTGGATATCGACCCCTTCCTGGGCATTTGCAAGGGAACACCAAACACCTAACGCTACCCAAACCGCTACCGCAAGCAATCGTTTCATCATCTCTCTCCCCCTTTTTGGATTTGATTATGATGCGTCCGTCGGTAAAAGCGAGTTAGTGAAGATATATCAATAAATATATAATTAAATATTTATTTGTCAATAGTGCGATCAGAATTAAGTTTCTTTATGGGACGTATAGATAACGATTCAAATTGACGATTGATATTCCCTTCATTCTCCCTTCTTGCAAGTCAACCCTTCTTACGATTAACATGACCGGGAGATGATCAGGAGGCACCGGGCCTGACGCACTTCTGTGCGGAGGCGGCTCCGGTTTCGACCCCTCAGGTGCCTTCTCCATCCTTTTTAACTCCATACGCAGAAGGGGCGGGTCCATGGATTGGAAAATATTATTAAGCGTTTTCTCCGTTGTTTTCATTGCCGAGCTGGGGGATAAAACCCAGATTGCCACGTTACTGTTTGCCGCCGACAAGGAGGTCAGCAAGCTCACGGTATTTTTCGGCGCTTCTCTGGCATTGATTCTTACTTCGGCCATCGGGGTTGCCGCGGGGGGATTGATTTCGCACTATGTGAGTGAGAAGAGCCTGCATATCATGGCCGGAGCCGGATTCATTGCCATAGGCGCCTGGACTTTGTTTAAAGCATAAAAAGGGAAGCGGGACCCCCTGCCTTATCCATGCATGATTTCCTTCATTTTCGCTTTGCCTGCCGGACCTCAAACCGTATTGCAATTGGAATTTATTGTGATTACCATGACCGGATTATGAAGAGGGTAACTGTATGAACCAACATATAGAAGCGGCGGAGCCACGGAGTGTGGAAATCACCGTTGCCGGGAAAACCATACAAGCGCGGGAAGGCGAGACCATCATCCACGCGCTGTGGCAGGCGGGGCTGGGCCGTGAGATCCAGACCGGCTGTGTCGGCGGCGTGTGCGGTGCCTGCACAGTCACCCTTCGCTTCAAAGACGGTCGCAGGGGAGGAACCGATTTGGCTTGTCTGCGCCCGGTGGAGGAGGGCATGGAGGTCTTCCCGTTTCCGGTGGACGCCCTGGCCGGTCCCCCGCCGGTATCCGATCCTGATGAGGATAAATTACGCGACGTTTTTCCCACTGTGGATCGATGCACCAAATGCGACAACTGCACTATTGCCTGCCCGATGCAAATTCCTGTGATGGATTCGGTTCTGCGCATGCAGAAAGGACAGTTCGAGGCGGTGGCGGAGGATTTCACCACCTGCATCCATTGCGGCCTGTGCCGGGCCGTGTGCGAAGACAAAGTTCTGCCGCACACGATGGGCCTCTGGGTGCGGCGTTCGCTCGGCTTGTCGGAGGACCACCCGGCCCTCGATCAGGTGGAGTCGATTGTGATGAGCGATTCCGCCGAGGCGGAGTGGGAATATCTTCTCAACTGTGACGACGATGAGCGTCTCAAACGCGCCAGGAAATTCCGCAAGGAAGGAAGCCTCACCTGATGGACTGGTCGAAAGCATCGCTTGAAAAAGTAGAACAAAACCGAGCTGAACGCGTGACGCAGTCTGCGCCAGTGATCAGCGATGACGAGGCCCAGAATCTCATAAAGGAATACCACCCCGATTACGTCGGCAACGAACGCAAGATTCATGTCGGCCCCAATGCCGATTCCGATCCGTTTCCGATGGAGTTGGCCGACCTGTTGGAATCGGACAGTCCCGTGCCGAAAAATTTTCAGCCCAGCGCCGATATCGAGACCGATATCCTCATCATCGGCGGGGGTGGCGCGGGAGTGACGGCGGCTCTGGGTCTGGCGGACTCCGGCCTTCAAGTCCACCTGGCCACCAAGCTGAGGCTTGGCGACGCCAACACGGTGATGGCCGAGGGCGGCATCCAGGCCGCGTTGGGTCCCGCCGACTCCACACGCCGGCATTTCGCCGACAGCTACGTCGGCGGTCACGGCAAAAATGATACCGGTCTGCTCCGCACCCTGTGCGAAGAAGGACCGGCGGGCATTCGCTGGCTGACGCGGCTCGGCACACTGTTCGATCAGAATGATGACGGCACGTTCCGCTTCCGTTCGGGTGGCGGCACCTCGACCCCGCGCGTTCTGGCCTGCCGCGACTACACCGGCCTCGAAATCATGCGCGTCCTAAAAAACGCGGTGATGTCGGGCACGACCCATGTTCTCGAACACCATGCGGCAGTGGAGCTGACTGACGATGGCAGGGATCGCGTGACCGGAGCGGTATTATGGGATACACAAACCGGGAAACTGGTCACTGTCTCCGCGCGGGCGGTGGTGCTGGCGACGGGTGGGAGCGGTCAATTGCGATTCCAGGGTTATCCCACCAGCAATCACCTGGGTGCGACCGGCGACGGACTGGTTATCGCTTATCGCCAGGGATGTTCGCTCGTGTTTCCGGGGAGCCATCAGTATCAT
>JAOUPX010000072.1 GCA_029879645.1 Nitrospinota bacterium | reverse complement strand
ACTATTACCGGCAACAAACCTTATGGGGCGATTGGAACGGGGTCCGGTCTGATTTGCACAACCGGGGATTCGATCTGGAGTTGGAGTTTTTCGGGGATTTTTTTGGAAATGTAGTGGGCGGAGGCGGCAAGAAAGCGCATGCTGTTGGTTATGTTGAGGCCGAATTTCTTATCAATGCCGAACGCTGGATCGGGTGGACAGGAGCTCAATTCTTTATCATGGCATACGGACTGGCCAGCACGGATCCTTCGGTGCAGATCAACACCCGCCAGACCGTCAGCAGTCTGGAAGCCGCCGATACCATCAAACTGTTTGAAGCATGGTGGGAACAAAGCCTGTTCAGCGATCATTTTTCCATCAAGGCGGGGCTGTATTCGCTGGATACGGAATTCGATTTCAAGGAAACCGCCAACCTCTTCGTCAACGGAGCCCTCAATACCGGAATTGATCTGTCGGAAATGGGGCCCCTCGGCCCCGCCATTTACCCTCTGAGCGCTTTGGGGATCCGTTTGAAGGAAGAATGGAACGGGCTTTACCTGCAAACCGCAGTGGTAGACGGTATTCCGGGAAGCCCCATAAATCCCCACGGTACTCAGGTGATTTTGGATGACGACGACGGCCTGCTGATCGCCAATGAAATCGGGTTCAAAATCAATTCGCCAGATCACCCACGCCTCCACCTGGGAGTGGGTGCCTGGGTGTACACCACGGAACTCCCGGATATTGCAGACAACACGCGAACCCAACGCGGCCGCCACAGCATTTACGGCTTTGTCGACCTGCGGCTGTTTTCCGAGACACCAGTAAATGCTCAGGGACTGGACCTGTTTTTTCGCGTCGGTGTAGCGGATCATGAGGCGGGGTGGTTCAAGCGCAGCCTTACGCTGGGCCTCGCTTATACCGGTCTGTTTCCGGGGCGGGAGAGCGATGTCCTGGGATTCGCGGTGTCCGGCGGCTGGGCGGGTGATTCCCTGCGCAATTTGAACCGTTCCAGAGGAACGCCAATAGAAGATGAAGAAGTCGTTTTTGAGCTAACCTACATTTTGGCTCCTCAACCCTGGTTGATCATCCAACCAGATGTTCAATGGTTTATCCATCCCGGCCTGAGTCGGACGGTGGATGACACCCTCTACCTCGGCATGAGGGCGGAGGTCATTTTCTGAGCAGGTGAAGCAAATTTCCGGCTGACGGCAGGTCTCTGGCTTTTCCAGTGAGACTCGGAGCCATGTCTTCTGCGGTGAAAAAATCCTGGGATATTCGGTAAGCTTCAAAATCCGTTGAAGTCGCGGGTCATGCCGTGCAGTTTCCCCGTCATGGTAAATAACTCGGAGTCGGGAATGCCGATGTCATCAATGAGCCGCGCAAAATAATAATAGTTCATCCCGTCTTTCAATCGCCCAAGGGCCCGATGTACCGACGGTGCGTCATGGCTGAGCGGCACCATCTCCCGGCACAGGGGTCCGGGTCCCGCACTGGCAACGCGCGACAGTGCCAGCAGAGCGGCTCCATGCAGGGACTCTTTCACGCGCCGGCGCTGACGGTAGTCCTCCAATTCCTGGCTCAGGTAGCGGACGCAACGGTCACGCAAAATCAGCGACTTCTGCCAGGGAGTGGCCTGTTCCCAAT
Organism: Nitrospinota bacterium; assembly: GCA_029879645.1. Taxonomy (GTDB): domain Bacteria; phylum Nitrospinota; class Nitrospinia; order Nitrospinales; family Nitrospinaceae; genus SZUA-226. Next base: position 15,253 of record JAOUPX010000072.1, on the reverse strand, counting down.
GCACGCGCAGAAGCGCCGGATCCTGTTTCCTGTGGGATTGTTCCAATTCCTGCATTTCCCTATCGTACTGTTTATTGCGGATCTGGTTTAATTGTTCCCGGGCTTCTGCGTTCTTGCGTTGGACATCCTGCCGGAATGCGCGATTCTCTTCCCACTGCCGCTTCCAGCGCCGGTACCGTTCCCGATACAATTGCGCCTCGGTGATATTCTGTAATGCCAGGTACTGCCGCCAGGCGTGAACCCAATGCAGACGAAACACCTCATCCACGAACCGCTCGTAACGATAGGGATCCTTTTCCCGCAATCGATCCAAATCCGGCTTTTGCCATTCATAGGCCACCATCAGGGTCACGCCCAGAACCATCAGCACCGCCAACATTTGCGGCACCATTTTTCCCAGTCTGTGCAATAGAATTAGCCAGCGTTCCATAATCCCTGCGCGTTTCCAGAGGTTGAGCGGTTGAAAGGATTTTATCCAGTGTAGCATTGCCACGCTTAAAACTCATACGGAACCGTGCGCGGGTTCCCTACTGCTTTTCGGCTGATTGGGGAGAAAAGTTGACCGGTGGGAGAATAGAGCAGGCAGAAGCCTTAGTGCTTGAAATGACGGATGCCGGTAAACACCATGGCGATCTTGTGTTCGTCTGCCGCCTGAATGACTTCGTCGTCGCGGATGGACCCGCCGGGTTGGATAATGGCGCGAATGCCCCGCTCGGCGGCGGCATCGATGGAATCGCGGAACGGGAAAAACGCATCGGAGGCCATCACGCAGCCTTTCACTTCCTTGTTTGCTTTTTCGATGGCCAGCCGTGCCGAATCGACCCGGCTCATTTGCCCGGCTCCGATACCCACGGTTTCAGTGCCCCGCGCATAGACGATGGCGTTGGATTTGACGTGTTTGGCCACCTTCCAGGCGAATTGGAGTTCCGCCAGTGTGGCTTCATCGGGCTGAATCTTGCTCACGACCTTCAGTTTTTCCGGGTCCAGGGTCAATTCATCGGCATCCTGAACCAGGAGCCCACCGCCGATGCGTTTGATATCCATCCGGCTCCGCTCCGCCAATCCTTTGATGGGAGGCATCTGCATGACGCGGACGTTTTTCTTTTTCGCGAACAGTTCCAGCGCCGCCTGCTCATAGCCGGGAGCGATGATCACCTCACAAAAATTCTTCACGATTTCCTCTGCGGTGGCCAGAGTGACAGTCTGGTTGAATCCCAATACGCCACCGAACGCCGATACCGGATCGGTTTCCCGCGCCTGAATGAAAACTTCCGTCTGGTTGCTTCCGGTTGCGGTACCACAGGGATTGGTATGTTTGATGATTACTGCCGCGGATTCTTCAAATTCAAGAGCACATTCCCACGCCGCGTTCATATCGATGTAATTATTGAAGGACAGTTCCTTGCCCTGCAACTGCTCGGCCTGCACCGCATCGGTGGACAGCGGCTGGGCTTCTTTATAAAGAGCCGCCGCCTGATGGGGATTTTCCCCGTAACGCAAATCCTGAACCTTTTGCAATCCGAGTTGATAACCCGCAGGAAATTTCGTGGCCTCGCCGATCTGGCCGGACAGGTATCCGGAAATCATCGAATCGTAGCGGGCAGTCATGGCGAAGGCGTCCCGGCTGAGCCGCTGGCGGGTTTTAAGAGTCACTGCACCGTCGTGGGCATCCATTTCCGTGAGGACCAGTTCATAATCCACCGGGTTCACCACGACGGCGACGTCGTTGTAATTTTTTGAGGCCGACCGCACCATGGCCGGTCCGCCGATATCGATATTTTCAATGGCATCCGCAAGCGTGCATCCTTCTTTGGCGATGGTCGCCTCGAACGGATACAGGTTGATCACTACCATATCGATGGGATTAATGCTGTGTTGCTCCATGGCTTCCATATGGGCGGGCACGTCGCGCCGCCCCAGAATGCCGCCATGCACTTTGGGATGGAGGGTTTTGATTCGCCCATCCATCATTTCCGGGAAGCCGGTGTAGTCGGAAATAAGCGTTACCGGCACGCCGTTTTTCTTCATGAGTTCTGCAGTGCCGCCGGTGGAAAGGATTTCAACGCCCCGCTGATGAAGCTGTTGGGCGAATTCGGCGATGTGAGTTTTGTCGGATACGCTGACAAGCGCTCTCTTAATTGGCCTCATGGAATAGTCTTAGATCCGATAATCTTTCTTTTTGGGTGGGGTTTTGCTAATCAGAAAATCCGGGGTAACCATTTGAATCATTCGCAACATCCAGACAGGAAACGTACCATAATTTTCCAGAATTCCAGGTTCGGTACTTTCGGGTTCCGGGGTCTTATCTTGTTTTTTTCCGGTTTCGGGGCTTTCGGCCATGTTTCCCTCAATATACATTGAATTGCTGATAACAAGGATATCGCGCTTGAGTGGAGTGAGACTATATCACCCTTTTGAATTGATAGGAAAGTAAAAATTTCCAATAGCGCATCCGCCACGTCCGGAAACGGGAAACTCCTTCTATTTCAGGAATAACCCCCGGGTAAACTCCCATTCAATCTTTTTGGAAGGATCCAGCCTTCCAAACTGTATCTGGAGGACGCGAACGCACTCGCCCAGTAAATGGTCCAGACCTTCCCGGTCCTTGGAGGTCCAGGCCATGGAGGTCGTTAAAAGCTGGTCCCTAAAAGAGGTCAGAATGTCTTCATTGACGACTTTCGACTCATCCTGATAAATGCCCACATGAAATATGGCCTGCAAAAAAGAACGGGCTCCTTCTGGCAATAACGGCTGGCATTCAATCTGCTTGAACAGGGTAAACCGGGCCAGGGCGGTGAGAGTCAGCACCACGATATCCAAATCTTCCTTATTGGCCGGTGAACTGGCTCCTGCCAGTTCCTCCTGCAGGTATTCCTGGGAAAGATTCAGGCTTTGCCGGGCGAACCGGGCATAAAACCGCGCCAGGGCCAAAAAGTTTTCGAGAATCTGGATATCCTGCAGAGACTCCAGGTGCCTCCACTCGATGTTGGTTTCAACCTCTTCAACATCTTCCGAATCGCCTGACATCAAAACCCCGATTTTGGGGAACCGTTCCACGGACGCGGCGAGATGATCCAAAAAACCGGTCGTGAGGATGTATTCCAAAAAAAGGCCGTATTCCTTGATCAGCTTTTCACCTTCCCACTTCAGGCGCATGGTTCCGGCATAGCCCACCTGGAAGATCGACTGCATCCAGGTCTGGTTCAACAGCGCTTCACCTTTGGAGATATCGCCGCCGGCACCCAGTTCCAGGCCGATGTTGATGTATCCGAGCACCTTGCGCATGGTTTTGTGGTGAGCCTCCATGTCACCCATGTCCTGCTGGTCGGCCACCATCACCTTGTTGGCGAGATACATCAATTCCGAACAAATGGCATTGACCCGCTCATGGTTTTTCATCATGGCCAGACACTGTCCGAAAAAGGTGGAGGGATCGGTATCCGTCAGTGGGTGCACCGGAGCCACGGCATAAGGCGACTCCGGATCGATAAATACTTCGTGAGAAGGGGTGTCCAACTTCAGGGAATCTGCGTCCAGCAGACTGTACACTTCCATAGCTTCTTCAAAGGAAACGATGCCCTTTTCCTCGACACGGGACCTCTGCCAGCGATAGGCCGTCTCTACAGTGGGCGTGACCTGATACCAAATCACCGCCTCCATCAAGGCATTAAATACTTTCTGATTCTCAACATAAAGCAGTTTAAACAGATTTTTCAGCAGATCAGCGGCGTCAGGCACCTTCATGAATATGTCGAACACCCCATCCAGAGTGAAATATTCCAATTCTTCCACGCCTTCATACCGATCGGTCATCTCATCATTTTTAAAAACTTTGATGAGAGACTGCAGGACCATCACCTTTTGGTCAAAGTCTTCAGTCAGTAGCCAGTTCAGCAGTTGGCGGTCGTTGGCCTTCTCCGTCCACAGCAACCAGTCCATGGCTTTTTGCGGTAGAAACTTGTCCCCCCGCCACCATTCCAGATCAAACACGTACTGCAATTGTTTTTCAGAAATAACGGCCAGCACCGGCAGGGCATCCTCCTCGCCAACCTCTTTGATCATGAAAAAGATGTCTTCCTCTGGAAGCAGACGCACCACCTGCTCCGACTGGCGGGAAAGCATCACCAAATCCAATTGCTCTTTGCCCCGCAACATTTGAACGCATCGCACCTGATCCGGAATCGACATCCGGGATAATGCCTCCTCTGCTTTCTGTGGATTGGATTTAATCCACTCCAGAGGAAATGGAAATTTTTCTATATTGGACGTAGATTTCATATTACTTTCTTTTAAGCGGTGTCAGGGTTATATACTCATCCCTAACGGGGTAGGAACTTCCACCGAAACCAAAAATTACCATTTTTAGGGTATATCCCTGCCCCCATAAAACCTATAACCTGTTAAATATTAACAAGTTACATTAGTTTAGTTAGATTTTGATTTGCGTATAACTTAAAATACTATAATATTTGCCTTAAATCTTCTCATAAATTTAAAGAATTTATCATTTCATTATTAAATGATGATTGATACAAAAATGCAAAGCAAAAATAAAGTCGAACTCCTTGAAGAAATTGAAGCTCTCCGCGACGAACTTTCTCATTGGCAGGAGAAGTCTGTAGAGTGGAAAGTGAAGGAGGATGACTTACGCCAGAAAAAGGCCGCCCTCCAGAATATATTGGAGAGTCCTTCCGCCGTTTCCATCATGGGGACCGATTTCGACGGCAATATCGTTTTCTGGAATAAAGGCGCTCAAAATATGCTCGGCTATACCGCCCAGGAAATGGTCGGCCGGGAAAAAATATTCAAGATATATGCCGAAAACAGTGATAGCTGGAAAACCATTGAGGAGGTCCATCAATTCATCCTCAATGAAAAAAAAGGCATTACCTGCGAAGTGGAAGAGCTAACCAAAGATGGGCGTCGTTTATGGGTGCAACTGACTCTGTCGCCCCGCTTCGATGAAACAGGAACCCTGGTCGGGATATTGGGAGTCGGCGAAAACATCACCGAACGTAAACGGGCCGAAGAAGCCCTGTCGGAAAGGGTTTCCCTTGGAGAATTCGGCGCTCAAATAGGAGCGGCCCTGGCCGGGAGCACCTCCCTGCACGAAGTTCTGGATCAGTGCGCGGAATCCCTGAAGCATTATTTTGATGGCGTACTGGCCCGCATCTGGATTTTTTACCCGCACGATGAAGTATTGGAAGTCCACGCCTGCGCCGGGGTAAAGGAACAGGTGGAGCGGCATGTAGAGCCCATGGCACTGGGGAGTGGCCTCATAGGTAACCTGGCGGAAAAACAGAAAACATATATTACCCATCAACCCTGCAAAGATTCCAGTTTATCCGAAGAATGGGAATGGATGGAAAAGGCAGGGGTACACTCCTATTATTCGCACCCACTGTCCATTCACGGACACTTGCTGGGAGCTTTTGAATTATTCTCACTCAGCCCCCTGACCGAAGCCATGCAACACAGTCTATCCTCGGCGGCAGGAGATATCTCACTGGGAATTGACCGGGCCAGGAATTTTGAGGCCCTGCAATACAGTGAAGGGCAAATCCGTTCCATTCTGATGAACGCCCTGGAAGGGATTATCACATTTGACAAATTTGGTTCCATTACCTCTGTCAACCCTGCGGCGGAATCCATTTTCGGCTACTCCTCCAAGAAAAGTATTGGCAAAAATATACGGTTGTTGATCCCGAATCTGTGCCGTGAGAGTGATCTGCGCAAAGGCCATCTCCTGTCCAGCCAGCGGCACCTGATAGGTAAAATCACCGAAATGACCGGAGAGCGCAAAAACGGTACCCAATTCCCCATCGATCTATCAATCAGCGAAATACATATGCCGGAGCGGCGCCGCACCCCGCGTTCCCATCAATCGCCCCGGCCCGCCCTGTACCTGGGAATGGTGCGGGACATCACTGAACGCAAGCGCTTTGAAGAAGCCATGCGGAACGAAAGAGACTACACCGCACGCATCATCGAACGCACCCCAGGCCTGGTTGTGGGCTTGTCCCCCGACGGAACCACCCGCTTCACCAATCCGGCGGTAGAAAAAACTACAGGCTATTTCGCAGAAGAGTTAATCGGGAAAAACTGGTGGGATCTGATGTTTCCCGCCCAATCGGAAACCCAACAGGAGCAACTGCGCCAGCTTAAATCCAAAAACCCCGCACGTAATGTAGAATTGGAGTTATCAACCCGTTCCGGCAAGATCAGGGTGGTGGCCTGGAGTAATATCCATAGGTTCGATGAGAATGGCAACCTGGTGGAAACTATCGGTTTTGGTACCGATATTACAGAGCAGAAAAAAGTGGAGCAGAACCTGATGACGGCGGCGATCAAAGCTGAAGAATCCAACCGCCTGAAATCCGATTTTTTGAGCATCATTTCCCACGAATTGCGGACTCCGCTGACAGTCATGCTGGGCAACACCCCCCTTTTGACCCGGGAAGACGACTTACCCGAACAGGGCGAAATAGTATCCATTGCCCACGATATTGAAAAATCGGGCAAACACCTGCTGGAGTTGATTGACGATTTACTCGATTTTTCCAAAATCGAAGCCAAAAAAATGGAATTGTATCCGGAATGGTTTTCTGTCAAAAAGCTTGTGGAAGAAGTCGTATCCGGGTACCAGGTGATTGCGAGGCAAAAAGGGCTTCCCATCCATCTTGAAATCGAGGATTTGGAAATATGCGCGGACAGCATTCGGGTTAAACAGATCCTTTTTAATCTACTCAGTAATGCCTTTAAATTTACCGACAACGGCTTTATCAAAATTCAGGTAACCCGGGAGGGTTCTCTGGCGATATTCCGAGTGCAGGATACCGGAGTGGGCCTTTCTCAGGAAGACATCGCAGTGATATTTGACAAGTTTCGACAAGCAGACGAATCCGCGACACGTGCCGCTTCCGGCACCGGTCTGGGTTTGGCCATCGCCAAAAAACTTGTCGAAATGCATGGCGGAAAAATTTTCGTCGAAAGTTCTCCCGGTGAAGGAAGCCTGTTTACTTTCAATTTACCTTTAGACCTACAATCAGGAGCAAAGAATGAGCACCATTCTGATCGTTGAAGATCACGAGTTAACCCGTAAAACCCTAAATCGACGCCTTTCCAAGGCCGGCCATTCGGTCATTGAAGCCAACACTGGCAATTCAGGCATCGAAATGCTGGAATCCAATTCAGTGGACCTCATTCTGATGGATTTTATGATGAAAAACATGAACGGGATGCAAACCTTCGAACGCATGAAGGAAGTAAAACCGGAAGTCCCATGTGCCATGATTACGGCCTACGCTCATTCCGGATTGATCAAGCAATTCATTTCCGAGGGCGGCGCAGACTTCATGGTTAAGCCGATTGGAGAAGACTTTGAAAAACGAGTGGAAACCATTCTCACCCGGTCCGATTCCTGATCCGGGAAAACAGCTACCCCTCATACCTTTCCGGGTAACCGGCGAAGCATGACCAGACTGAGGATCCTGCCGGTTGTTCCTTCCCGCCGATAAGAAAACCATCGGTCGTTATGACAGGAAGTACATTCACCGGAATAATGAATATTTTCCTGCAAAAGTCCGCCGTTCAAGGCATCGGACTCGTTGGCTTTCAGCAGATCCAGCATGAATCCTCCCTCCGCATTAGGTGTCACAAACGATCTCCAATCCGGGTAAGTGTGCCGAAAAGGTTCAATACAGGAATCATCCACCTCGTAACAGCATCGGCCGATGGCCGGCCCAAAGGCCAACCTCAGGGATTCGGGACAAGACCCATAAGTCTTTACAAACACTGAAATAACCTTCGACACAATGTTCATCTGCGTGCCTTTACGCCCGGCATGAATCACCCCCGCTACATGTTTTTCGGGGTCGTACAAGATTACCGGAACACAATCCGCGGTCAGTACCGCAATCGGTTTTCCCATCAGATCCGTAACCAGAGCATCGGCTTCTATCTGCTCCACTTCTCCGGAAGACCTCTCTGGATTGTCCAGAATATACACACGATCACCGTGAACCTGATGGACTAAAAACAGATCTTTGGATTCTATGTTTAAACTTTCAAGTAACAACTGACGATGCTGTTGAGAAACTTTTGAGTCAGCCGTTCTGCCCAACAATAATTCCTGGTAAACACCGTTCCCCCTATCGAAACCTCTCGGGCTGAAGGCATGAAGCAGGTGAGGGAAATCCAAAAATTTGTCAATCGAATGAGTTTTCAGAAAATTTTCCACAAAATTCGCCAAAAAAAAATGAAAAAAAATTTCAATCCATATAACCCCAAATTTACCAAATCATGATAGCAAATTTTTCAAACAAAATTATGAATACCCCCGATGGACCAGTATTGGCAAGGGTTTCCCGCCGCCTGTAATTTTTCATCGATAATGAAGGAATTCAAACGGAGATTCAGCAAGGCCCTCCCGACTTAACGTAAACCCTTTTGTAATCAATATGTTCTTGACATTAATGGTGTATGGAATAAAATAATTTAAATATTTGGGCGCTGAAACTTACCAAATATTTTTAATGAAAGGAGTTCTTGATGGCAACCAAGAAGAAAGCTACAAAGAAAAAAGCTACAAAGAAAAAAGCAACGAAGAAAGTTGCAAAGAAAGTTACAAAGAAAAAAGCTACAAAGAAGAAAGCTACGAAGAAAAAAGCTGCAAAGAAAGCTACAAAGAAAAAAGCTACAAAGAAGAAAGCTACGAAGAAAAAAGCTACAAAGAAAAAATAACCGTATTTTAGTTACCGGTATTTTTTCCAGATTTGTTTTAAACTTATCTGCAGTTTCATTGGGATTAAAATGGTATCGGTTTCAGCGCCCACAATACCTCCCTCCCCGCAGTAAATTCAGCTACCTTTTTCTCTATCCCCCGGATTTCATGAACAAAAATCAGTATCTGTTAAAATTGACAGTAGATGGCTTTCAGGTAGGCTCCGTCCTTGAAGGTGACGGGATGGTCTGCAGGATGACCGGTTTTCAGAAGTTTCTGGAAGGACCGGCCTGTAGAGCGTAGCCCCAGGTCCACCGCCCGGTAAAATTCATCCGCCCGGACCTGAGCGGAACAAGAAGCCGCCAGCAGGATTCCACCGTCGCGTGTACACAGTGCACCGGCTTTAGCCAGGCGCAGATACGCCTGCAGGGCGTTCTTCTTGTTGTGTTTGCTGGTGGCAAATGCCGGCGGATCCAGAATGACCAGATCAAACAGTTCCCCCTGCCTCTGCAACTGCGCCAGCGTTTCAAATGCGTCCCCTTTGATCTGGTGAAACTTTTCCCGGATATCGACCACATTCGGAAAATTGAGTTCCCAGTTTTTCTGCGATGCGGCCAGAGCCTGGGCATTGATGTCCACCTCCACCACCGATCGCGCCCCTCCTGCAAACGCGTAGACCGAAAAGGCCCCGGTGTAGCTGAACACATTCAATACCGAACGGCCTTGCGCCAGCTCGCGCACCTTCTGCCTGTTTTCTCTTTGATCGAGAAAAAATCCCGTTTTCTGGCCGTTGATTAAGTCGGCTTCAAAGATCAGGCCGTTTTCCCTGAACCATACCGGCCCTTCTAAATTTGGACCAGACAACACCTGATTATCTCGAAACTGTCCATCGCTGACACGCTGGACATGACGGCTTAACTGAAGAAGAACGCGGCTGGCGCCGGTTATTTCTTCAAGCAGACCGGTCAGCAGGGTCAGATAAGGAAACCAGGCCGAAGTATAAACCTTCATCACCAGAGTCTCGTCGTACCGGTCCACCACCATTCCTGGCAAACCGTCGTTCTCGCCATTGACTATCCGGTAGGCGGTGGTCTCCTGGGACTGGAACGGCTTACGTAAATCCAGGGCCGCTTGCAGGCGTTCCCGGAAAAATTTCTCGTCAATTTCTCGGGGATCCCTAACCTGCAGAATTCTCACACGAATGTCCGAGAGGGGATCGAACAACCCGATTGCCAGAAAACGGTTGGCAGAATCATAAATCACTCCCAGATCACCGGGCTTGCCGGATATTTTCCGGTTGGTCAACTGGTAATAATAGACCCATGGAAAACCTTTACGGATTTTCCCCTGGTGATTTTTTGATATTTTGATTTTGATACGGCCCGGATTCAAAAGCTCTCCCCCTTTAAAATAATATTAGCCGTCAGATGGCAGGTAACTTCATTTTTCTCATACTGAGGAGGATCCGGGTCTGACGTTTTTGAACCCGGAACCGGTATTTATCCTTAGACCAGGCGCGTGGATTGGGAAGGATGGCGGCCATCCATGCCGCTTCAATCTTTGTGATCCACCGTGCAGAATGGTGAAAGTACTTTTGCGAGGCATGCTCACAGCCAAACACCCCATCGCCCCACTCAATAACGTTGAGGTAAACCTCCAGAATGCGCTCCTTGCTCCAGAGCGCTTCAATAAGAAAGGTAAAGTATGCCTCCAGGCCTTTCCTTAGCCAATTGCGTTTCTGCCATAAAAAGACATTACGCGCCGTCTGCATGGAAATGGTGCTGGCGCCAATTTTTCGATTCGTTGTTAAATTCACTTCCAGTGCGTTGGCCGCCGCCTCCCAGTCGAACCCGTTGTGCATGAAAAATTTCTGGTCTTCGGCTGAAATCACCGCTCGCATCAAACGGGGCGAAATAGTATTCAGTCGCCGCCAGTCTTTGATGAACAGGGGATAATGTTTAGCGGAATCGCTTTCCATCCATCGAATCCACATCAGAGGGGTAGACGGGGGGTTGATAACGGAATACAGCATAACGGGGAGGATGGTTATCACCAGGAAAAACAGGACGAATCCAAAGCCCCACTTGAACCACCATCGCCGGTATATGGGCTTTTTGGGTCCGTATTTTTTTTGCCACCACATGAAATAAAGCGCACTTTCCCTTACGGATGGACGTCCCCCACTCACTGAATACTCCCGGTAACTCTGGAAGCGGGCCTAACTGGCCTTCAACAGCGAGTCGTAAAGGCGGATGGCCTTTTCAAAATCCTTCCGATGTTGATTGGATATCGTTCGGCTGTATTTCTTATGATATTTGAAGATGAAGGGATTATAAACCGTTTTCTTCAGATCGCGGCTTTTGATCTCATAATGCAAATGCGGGGCATAACTACGTCCGGTATTGCCGGAAAGGGCCACCTGAGCTCCCCGACCGACCCATTGACCGGGCTTTACCAGTACTTTGTCCAGATGCAGATACAGGGTCTTGACCCCTTTGTCCGGGTGATCGATCTCGAGACAATACCCATTTTTCCGGGTGTTCCAGTTGGTGCGGGTGACCCGGCCGGAAAAACTGGAAAAAACCGGCGTACCCACCTCCGCCTTGAAGTCAGTCCCGGAATGCCCGTTCACATGTCCCTGGCGCATCTCTCCCGGAAGGGCGGTGATTTCGGAATAATTGCGAATGGGCGAATTTTGAGAGTCCAGATGAGAAATCACCTCGCGCCCCCGGTGGTCGAAATAGCTTCCATAATTCATGTCTGGAGTCTTGAAAAAATTCATTTCCAGATTCTTCTGGAGATATTTACTGAAATACTCCATTTTCAATATTTTCATGTCCCGCTCGTCCGGCAGGTCTTCATAAATTAAAACGACCTGGTCCCCCTTGCGGATATCCCGGTTCACATCCATAAACCAGGAGAGTTTCCGGGCAATGCGCGCGGCCAGAGCCCGGCACCGATCCGCCGCAACAATGCGGCACACGGAAAAGGTCAGCGAACTTTGAACGGTGAGACGCAGGGTACGCACCTCTTTTCCCTCTAGATATCCCCCTGATAAAATAAATTTATCGGGAGACGCGTTAAGGGAAGTTTTAGCAACCGCGCTACGCGTGGCTCTGAAATTTCGGGCCGCCTGGAAAGGTTCCGCCATGAGTCGCTCACCGAGATCGGGAGCCATCGAACTGTTTTTGGCTTCTATCTGACTGGTTGAAAAATGGATCGCGGCAAACGATGCCAGGAAAACCAATATCAGAAAAACCGATACCAGTCCTTTCCGGCTACGACGGTTGTTTTGATCCGGCAAGGTTTGGTTGTCAAGAACCGAGGGACGATGCATGAAGGCTAAAGGTTTATTCCGAAAACTGTGGTTGGAAACTGCATCCGCTCCAAAACCGGGACCACGGATACGACTTTAAAGGAAAGTCGAGGGGAAAAAGTGTTCAGACCCCTCAAAAGCCTGTATATTATGGCAGAAGCCTCGGACTTTGACAATAGGCTTGATCGAAATAACTTCAATTTTTTCAACTATTAATGACTTATCAACCGGAACTTATTTATATTGAAGAAGGGGCGGAAAATCATGCCCTGACCCGCCGGGTCCTGGAGCGATTCCCGGGCGTTCCCACCCATCCTCAGCCGGCGATGCCGGAAATGATGGATGAACTCCAACGATCCGCCATCGACGTATTCGGGGCGGGCAAAAAACGCCTCCTGCTTTCACAGTTCAAGGGACCGTTTCTCAAAAAATGCCCCGGCATCAGCCCCGGCATGGTGTGTTGCAATTATTATGTGGTCAACCTCATCAAAAACTGTGTCTATGACTGCTCCTACTGTTTCCTGCAGGATTTCCTGCAGAACAATCCGGTGCTGACCGCTTTCGTCAACCTGGAGGACCTTTTGACCGAGTTGGATGAAGTACTGACGGCCAACCCCAATCACACCTTCCGGGTGGGCACCGGTGAATTGACAGACAGCCTGGCCCTGGACGACTTTCTCCCCTATTCTGAAACACTGATTCCTTTTTTCAACCGCCGCAACAATGCCGTTCTGGAATTGAAAACCAAATCCGACCGCGTTGACAATCTACTGAAACAGAACGACCCCTCCAACACGATCATTTCCTGGTCCATCAACCCGCCGGAAATCGCCGAACGCGAGGAAAAAGGCACACCCGGCATCGAACAACGCCTGAACGCCGCCCGCCTGTGCGCGGACAAAGGATACCGGATCGGATTTCATTTCGATCCTGTCATTCTGTTCCCCGGCTGGGAAACCGCTTATGCGGACCTGATCGACCTCATGCTCCAAAACGTTCAGCCGCAACAGATCGAATGGATCAGTTTGGGAGGTTTCCGCTATCGCCCCAACCTGAAAAAAGTCATCAAGGAACGCCACGAGAATACCCAACTGTTCACCCAGGAGCATCTTCCCGGCGAAGACGGAAAATTCCGTTACCTCAGGCCGCTACGCAACCACGCCTTTGAAACCCTGCGTCGTATGCTGAAAGATCGCTCCAGCGATTTGAATGTGTATCTCTGTATGGAAACAAAGGAAATCTGGGAAGGTGTGACCGGGAAAATGCCGCGCAGTGACAGAAAACTGGATCAGTTCTTCGATTTATAGACGCATCGGCATCACGATACTCTGATAATCCGTGTCCTCGCCGATGGTCAACAGGCAGGAATGGTTCTGGTCTTTGAGATTGAGGGTCACTTCGTCCTCCTCAACCACATTCAGCACATCGAGAATGTATTTGGCGTTGAGGCCGATCCGCACTTCTTCCCCCTTATACGAAATCTCCACTTCTTCCTGAGCGCCGCCCAACTCGGTATGGTCGGATATCAGCGTCATCGATCCCTCTTTGATTTCAAAGCGGACCATTTTGGATTTTTCATCCGCCAGCAGGGCCACCCGCGTCAACGCCTTGGAAAGCGCCTGGGTATTAACCGCCACCTTCAAATTGTTATCGGACGGAATTACCTGCTGGTAGTTGGGGAATTTGCCGTCTATTTTTCGGGATACAATGACTTCGCGGTCGTGAATAAACGCCAGTTGATTGTCTTTCACCGAAAAGGAATACGTGGCGCCCTCGTCGTTTTCCATCAACTTTAACAATTCGGTCAGTACTTTCTTGGGCAGGAGAAAACTGGTTTCACCCTCCTTGACGTTGGACTTTAACAGCGGTCGCCGGATAAATGACAGGCGATGGCCATCCGTTCCCACCAGATTGACATGGTCTTTGTCCTGTTCCAGCAGAAGACCGTTGAGCGCCTGACGGCTTTCGTCGGGAGAAATGGCGAAATAGGTTTTACGGATCATCTCCTTCAGCTTGGGCCCGCTGAATTCCATCAGGGCCGTCTCGCTGTATTCGGGCAGTTTCGGAAAATCCGCCGCGGGCAAACCCGGCAACCGGAATTTGGATTTACCGCATTTCAGAGACACCCAATCGTTCTCCTCGCGGGTCATGTGAATTTCCAGATCGGGAAGCGCCCGCAGAATATCGAACAATTTGCGGGCGTTGACGGTGACCGAACCTTCAGCCACCACCTTGGCGGGGTAAAATCCCTTAATGCCGATTTCCAGATCGGTCGCCTGCATGACGACGCCGTCCTTTTCGGTACTGATCAGGACATGCGCGAGGACGGGCATGGCCCCCTTGCTCTCAACAATCCCCTGAACCTTGTGGATTCCATTGAGAAAGTCGTCTCTGCCAATCTTGATTTCCATGTTTCCTCCGCGAAGGGTGAGCCGGGAAAAGACACCGGGGCTTTTAATTATCATAGTTTTACGGGGCCTGTCAAAAGAATATTCCCCGGCCCGCCAAAGCCCTGAAAACAGCCGGGAACCGGCGATCTACAGGGACCGATTCACCACAGAGGACACAGAGACCAGTGTGACTCTGGACTCAACCGGGCTACGCCCGGAGGAAATTTAAAATTGCTCGCTACCTGGGAAAGAGAATTAAGGTGAGTTTATTTTTAGGTAGAATTATTGGTCGTCTGGATCTATTCCAAACTCTTTGAGGACTTCATCGTATTCCTTCAAATGGGAAAATCCAGTTGAAACCACGAAGTCCAACGCCGCTCTTAAGCGGCACTTATAATTATTGTTTTCGTCTGTAAAGTCATCCCTAAAAGAGTAATTTCCCAATCGAAAATCTTCATAGAGCCTTAAGTTATGGCCTAACTTGTTGAGCCTGCTAATTATTCCAATAAATTCATTTAATATAGTTTTATGTATTTCTTTTTGTATTTCTAAACTAAGTGCCTCTGCTAATTCCTTGGCGGCAACAGTATCTTTCCCCAACGATTCGAATTTTTCTAATGAAAATCGGCCGTCAATCATTGTTTTTCTCCCATGGATCTAACAGCTACTTTTACTTAGTAGAATTTCTTATGTAGACAAGAGTAGGGCCTGTTGCCCAAAGGATTAGATGGCCCTGTTGTTTTGCATGGATTATAATTTCTGAAGTTGTTGATCCTGTTCCTTTAAGTTCCATTTCTTTCGGGAGTCCTTCCCATGATGAGCCGT
>JAOUPX010000071.1 GCA_029879645.1 Nitrospinota bacterium | reverse complement strand
GTTGCGACCGCCGGTAATATTCAAAGTTGTGCGACAGGATGCGGGCCATCTCAAACGCTGTGGCCGGTACCCCGGCGATGGCCATCAGCGAATAGTCGTCGATGGGAATCACCTTGTCGCACCGCTCGTACATGATGGCATTGCCGGCGGTGGCGCGGCGGTCCCCGGCGACAATCACACCATCCTTGAAGTGAAAGGCCAGCACCGTGGTGCCCTGAGGCAGGCTGGCCTTGTCGACGGCAGTTAATCCCGCGATCGCTTTGGGCCAGGAATACCCCGACCGTTCCAGAAGATCGATGAAATCCCCCGGCCCGTTAAAATGATTTTCCAGTTTATCGCTCATTGACCCGTTCGCTGTTTGTATTTTTCAGATTGCTTGGGGTCGACTTTTTTCATTCGTTTGAGAATACCGTCACGCCCCGGCCGGTTCACATCGGGTTTGGAGGGACCGCTGTCCTGCCGGTCCGGTGTGGACTCCTTTTTTTCCTCCCGCCGTATGGGATCATTCATTTCCATGCAAACTGCTCCTTGTTGGAATTCAGGGCCTGCCCGACATCTTCTTTGGTGATGATACCGGACAAATCCAAATACTCTCCATTGTCGAATTCGATTCCGGTCCAATGGATATTTTTAATACGATCGAGTTCCTGCTCTACCGCCTGCCCGCGTATCCGCGCCCGCGTGTCCTGCGGGGCACGATGGACGGCGGCGGCAACTTCCTGGGGGTCGATCAGGCCCGCCACACTGCCTTCGTCACGCAGGCCATAATACAGGCCGCGCTCCGGGTTTAAGTTATGATACTCCAAATCGAGGCTTTGCAACATCGGGTCTGCCCAATCCAGGCCTTCCGATTCAATAAAATCGTTGAACAGGCTTTGCTTGATCGCCCAGTCGATGCGGTCGGCCAGATTTTCCGGATGGTTCCGGTGATCGTTCAGCGTCCGGTCCCATTCGCGGGTCACCCAGTTCCATTCCTCAATATCGCCGGAAAGCCCGGTATGCCTGAGCGCCTGCTCCAGATACCATTCCTGGATTTCCAGCGGGGTGGCTGTTTTGCCTGACTTCAATCGCAGAGCCACTTTGCCGGTGATATCCCGCGACACACGCTGGACATCCGCCACCGGATCTTCCAGCTCAAACAGCGTATCTAATTTTCCCGCGCCGATCAAGGTCAGCACGAGACGGGTGGCACCCACTTTCAGCGCCGTGGCGTACGGCGACATGTTGGCATCTCCCAGAATCAAATGAAGGCGCCGGTAATTCTGAGTGGCATGCGGCTCGTCACGGGTATTGATGATGGGCCGCTGGGTCATGGTCTCGATGCTGAGCACGCTGTCGATAAAATCGGCGCGCTGGGACAACTGGAGGCCGGTAAACCCGTCATCATTTTTTCGTTCCGCCCCGACTTTTCCGGAACCGGCGTACAATTGCCGCGTCACCAGGAAAGGCACCAGGTGCCGGACCCAGGTGTCGAATTCCAGTTGGCGCGGAATCAGATAATTGTCGTGCGTGCCGTAACTGTGCCCGCTGTAATCGGTGTTGTTCTTGAACAGTTGCAACGCATCGCCGCCCAAATCCTGATTGCGGAGGCGGACACACTCCCCGACAATGTGTTCACCGGCCAGATCGTGCGCAACCAGATCGAACACGGTGCGGCATTCCGGCGTGCTGTATTCCGGGTGCGTGTGGTCGTTGTAAAAACGCGCACCGTTTGTCAGCACCCGGTCGCTTTTCATCTCCCAGTACGAATAAGGCCGCTGGCGGTCCTGTTCGCAGAACTCGTCTTCCTCTTCATCCTGCGCCAGCCGCGACACCTGAAAACCGCGCATGTCGAGATGCGTACGCTCACGGGAATAGGCCCATGTACGAAAAGAACTTTTCGCCTCACAACGTCCCAGCAGGAGCATCGACTCTTCGACCGGATCGGACTCTTCCTGATCTTCCCGGATGATGCCGTACTCCGTTTCGATACCCAGCAGTGGGACGATTTCGTTCATATGATCGACCGGCTGAGGGTATTGGATGCGGCCTGATCGGAATCGTTGGGCCGCCGGACCCGCGCCACTTTTTTGGGATCGAAATCGAGAAGCTGAAGCCAGTCTTCCATGTTGGAATCAGCGGGTAAAACGCTGTTCTCGGTAAATTCGTTTTCGAGAGCTACCATCAGGTCTTCGCTTCGGATATGCAGTTCGCCACCGGCAATGGCGCGTTCGATGGCGCGCTCCTTGGCGCGCAGGACAATGCCTTCGAGAATGGCCCCGGAAATAAAGTCCTTCCAATAGAGTTTTTTGAACTCGCCGCTACGGAGCGTCAAAATCAGCGCTTCCTGCTCCGGTGTTCTTTTGAACAGATGATCGAGAAAGGGGTTGATCAGGTCTTCCAGCCTGTCGCCTTCTATCGGGAGCTCCGGTTTGAGATACACTTTCAAAATGGATTC
Source organism: Nitrospinota bacterium (assembly GCA_029879645.1). Taxonomy (GTDB): domain Bacteria; phylum Nitrospinota; class Nitrospinia; order Nitrospinales; family Nitrospinaceae; genus SZUA-226. The sequence goes on along the minus strand of JAOUPX010000071.1, from coordinate 14,494 downwards.
ACAATCCTCGCGACTGGGGCGTCCCACTTTAATTTTGCGGTCGATCCGTCCCGGCCTCAATATCGCGGGGTCGATCAGATCGGGCCGGTTGGTCGCCAGGATCACCACCATTTCGCGAACCGACTGAATGCCGTCCATTTCCGCACAGAACATCGGGACCAGCGTATTGGAAATATTGTTGACGCGCATGGCCTGCCGCGTTCCCAGCACTGATTCGGCTTCGTCGATGAAGATAAAGGGAAGCTTGCCCTTTTCCTTGTACTCGCGCGCCCGCTTGAAAATTTCCCGGACCTTGCGTTCCGATTCACCCAGCCACATGTTGAGAATTTCCGGACCCTTGACGTGGATGAACCGTCCTTCCAGATCGCGACTGCCTTCATCCTTGGACTTGAGCTGATTCACCACATCGGACAGGATAGCCTTGCCGATCAGCGTTTTACCGCAACCGGGAGGGCCGTAAAACAGGAACCCCTTGGGCATGCGGTATTCCATTTTACTAAGCATCTCTTCGTGGAGAATGGGGTACTCGATGACCTTGCGGACTTCCTCGATGACTTTCTCCTGTCCGCCGACCTGCTTCCAGGTAACGGGCAGGTAATCGTCCTCCACCAGCGACTTGGACTGGCGTTTGGGAAGGCGTTTCATGATGACCTTCTGAGTGGGATCGAGAATGACCTCGTCGCCTTCCTTAAAGGTTTCCTGCTCCAACTCGGTACAGGGAACCACCATGGACTCGGAGGAATTGGCGCCTCCGCCCACCAGCCAATGGCCGTCGTCCAGACGGGATACAATTCGGGATACCGGGCCGCGTTCCGGTCGGGGCAGTTTGGCAATGGCGACAAAACCTTCGTTGACCGCAACCTGGTCTCCCACCTGCAGTTCTCCGTTTTCGAGAATTTCGGGAGAGACCGCCGCCTGGTAATCGGTACCGCCGACATTGAGACGGTAGAGATTATCCTGGCCCTTGCCGAGTATGGTCCCGATGCGGTGGGCCGGCAGTTTGAGCTGGCGAATGGTTTCTTCCAGCGTTTTGATTTTGAGATTATACTGCTGGGCGGACTGCTGGGCCTGCAGGAGGGCATCGCGCAAATCGAATATTTTCTCCTGGAGATCGGGCCGTTCGGCCGTTTCTTCCAGCATTTGGTCGATCAATTCTATAATATGGGTCGGGTCTCCCATGAGCCACCTTATTGGGGAATAATTATCAATTGTATGAATAAAAAACTCAATAAATCAAGTCATTTCGCAGGTTTGGAGGGGTTGCGCATTCCCCGGAAAACCCGCCCTTTATAGCTCTTCGGGAGGGAAAATCATATGACCTCGACAGCCCAGGAGTCCGCCTCCACTAAACCTTTGATTTTAAACAAAAATTGGTGGAATTACTGTTAGTTTTTTAATTACAATAACTTAATACGTTTAAATTGTTCAGGAGATATTCCGGCGGTCGCCCCTCACGAAAAACATCTGCGGGGTCACCGGATCAAGCCATGTTCCACATAAACAACAAACCCATCATCGACAAGTGTATTGTCAGCTTCAGCCATAACCGGTATGAGAGCCGGAGCCAGGCGGACAAGTTCGCGTTGGAAAAGGCGCGGCGGGAAATCGCCCAAAAGAAAAAAGGCGTCAGCCACCTTATCTTGCGGGCCGATGGCGACGACATCGACCGCCTCAAATTCCTGTTTCTGGTGCAAGGCATTCCCATCATGTGTTACGCACTCGGCAATTTGCTTTTGTCGAGCCTGAAAGAAATCGTGGTGGTGGGTTCTTCAGAGGTCAATACCATCCTTGAACACTTTCTCAGTGTGGTCGACACCCACGGCAAGAAGGTGACCTTCGTTCACGAAGACCCCGACAACCTTCTGCTGATCAACACGATGATCCTGGGGCGGAATGAACTGTCGCTGGCCGCCAACGAACTGGTGTTGTTTCAGCCGGGCGACCTGCCTTTCATGTACGACCTGGAGGGAGTCCTGCAGGACAAGGACCTGAAGAGTCATAATCTGATCCTCTGGCTGAATTCGCGGCAGGCGATGTTTCCGCAATTTAAAGAAAACCCTGCCAGCGAATTTGTGGTGCGCAACTACCATTACCGGGTCATCGCCGAAAAGGCCAAACAACTGCACGATGTTAAGGAACCCAACGTTTATCCCATTAATCTTTCGGCGATTGAAGACGATATCATCGAACTTCTGCACCAGACGCGCAAGGACGGCAAAATCCTGAACGCCGGTTTGAGCAAGGCCCTGCGTTCTCCGACCCGCATGCTGAGGTTGTTGCCGGTGCTGGCGAAACATTTCAGGCACTTCGATTCCGATTTAAAACAGTTTCGTTTGAACGACCGGTTCAAATTCGGGGCGCATCTCAAAAATTTCAATCAGGGTGCGTCCATTCTTCTGGACACCCCGTTTATCGCCAAATTCAATGATGATCCCGCATTCGTTGCAGATGTGGATGCGCTGGAGGACTGGGAGGATTTCGAATCGCTGACGCATCTGGCTGATGAACGACACAGCGGAGACGGGTTGGCGGCTATTCATCCCTTTGGGAAAGAATTACTTCAGTTCAGGGAGAAAGCCATGCCCAGGCTGAGAAAGGTTATTCCGATGTATGCCGATTTCAAGAGTTACCTGAATGATCTGTACCGGTCGCTCGAAATGAAATATGTTCCCTTCAATGATAACGGTATATACGATACCCCAAACCTGCACACCCCGCAAATCGAAACCGCCTATCGATGGTACGCAGACAAAACCCGAAAATTTGTCAAAAGAATAGCGTGACCGGTCAAGGCATCGGTTAATTGTTTAATCCTTTCTATATAAGTACAGATTCAGGGCGGAAATACGTTTTTATTTGCTGGCGGCGACCGGTATGCGATACAGTTAATTCAGGTTGCGCTGTCCTGACCTCATTGCGAGAAGTCCTTAAAGAGACAGGTTTTTTCTCTTATTTTGGCTGAAAGAGTTTGAGTTATGCCGATCAACCGGTTTGACATTCAGGAAGCTCCACGGCTTCAGAAGTTCGTCCTCATCTCGCTGGGCCTGCATATCGCGATCATGGTGGCTCAGGGATTAATGCCTGACGAAAAACAAAATGTCAGACAATTTCCTCCCGTAAAAGTCACCTATCTGCCTCCGGAGAAACAAGCGCCTCCAGCCAAAGCCCAGACCCTGGTCGACGCTCCTAAACCTCAGAAAACAGAAGCACCCAAAAGTTCCGAACTGATTGCCAAATACGATAGCCGGGCGCACGCCAACCAAAACCCTGGAAAGCATCTGATCTACAAAAACAAAAAAACCGTGGTCCCAAAAACCAATCGCTCCGATTTGGCCAAAAAACCCTCGAAAAATGCTCCCAAAACATTCAGGAAACCGGCCCCCACACCCAAGACGATCAAAAAACCGTATCAACCCTCTGACAAAGGATTTGAACTTCCCAAAACAAAGGGCCAAATTTCCGAGCAGCCCACACCCAAGCAGATCGCCGGTGGAACCCTGGCGCTTCTGGATGGCTTCGATCCGGAAAAATATGCGGCGCTGGACACCGATTCCCCTCAGACGGAGGATGACGATGAAGTGATTTCCCTCGACACCAAGGAATCGAAATACGCTTCCTATTTTGCCCGCATCAAGCACCAGATTGAACGGGTCTGGACCTATCCGGAGGACGCGGCGCGGAACGGGGTATCCGGACGCCTGACCTTACGGTTTCAAATATCCAAAGACGGCAACCTGATGAATGTTCGGCTGATCACCGATTCCGGGCACGTCATTCTTGATGAAGCGGCGCTTCAGGCTGTCAAATCGGCGGCGCCCTACTATCCCTTTCCGGTGACCATCGATCGTGAGTCACTGTCCATCCTGGCCACCTTCATCTACAACCGCAACCAGGGCTCTCAAACCTTTCCGGTTCCTTAAGCGCGTGGTTTCGAAAATCGAGTTTTAATTTCAGGGAAACCTTTTCGAACAGCAACGTGGGGATGTGGCGGGTTGAGCGAATACCTGTTAATGTGCCGGAGAGGATGCGTACATAACACTGCTGAAGTGTTTATTGATTTCCACCCGATCCTGATCTCCAAAATGCAGAAAGGTCGCGCCGACATCATAACCGGACCCTGACCGCTGGAGACGGGTCACTTTCCCCACCATCACCAGGGGTTGTTCCCGGGATGAAAGAGGCACTTCCACCTGTATCCTGCTTCCCAGAGCGATGGGGCTCTGCGATTCAAACAATACCCCTGAAAGACTGAGGTCCTTGATACGGCCCAGCGCAGGCACCTGGGTGTTCTTCATGCCCAACTCCTGAACTTTGATGGGACCGATCAAATCCATTCTGCAATTGTGGCGCTTGTCCTCGGAAAACAGGACGATCTGGTTGCGGCCCTGATGCTTGGCCCGGTATAAAGCCCGGTCGGCGCAATCCACCAGCTCAGCAATGATATCCGTATCCAGCGGAAAAGTGGCCACCCCGCCGGTGGCGGTGACCTGAATCGGGGTGCCTTCATAACTCAATTCCATGGTTTCGATTTTATGCCGGATGCGCTCGGCAAGAATCAAAGCATTGTATTTCTGAGTTCCGGGAAGGATCAGGATGAATTCCTCTCCGCCAAAACGGGCCGCGATATCTTCAGCCCGTTTTTCTGATTGAATCAGTTTGGCGAGAGATTTAAGAACATAGTCCCCGGCCAGATGCCCCAGGGAATCGTTTATTTTTTTGAAATGATCGAGGTCCAGAAAGATCAGTGAAAATTCACTTTGATGCCGCTTGCAACGGGCCGCTTCGGTCTTGAGGGCCTCTTCAAAACAGGTCCGGTTATACAGGCCGGTCAGGCTGTCGCATTTCGAGAAATGATGGGTTTCTTCAAACAGGTTTAATTCCACCACTTTGGGATGAACCATGGCCCGCTGGACGGTTAACATATAATCACATACCGCCGTCACCAGGTTGACGGGCCGATTCATGGACGCCATCATCTCGCTTCGGTGTTGTACCAGGTTCCGCCAAACCGTTTCGGCCTCTTCTTCCTGATATTCCAACTGGGTCAGAATATTCAGCAGAACGGGATAAATTTGATCGCCCTGGGTTCCTGCCATATGGTCCACATGGCGCAAAAACTCATCCTCATTCTGTGAATAGGCACTCAATTGCTGGATCAGGGAAGCTCTTAGAATTTCTCTTGAACCGTTTTGCATCCTGGTTTCCTGTCATTTCTGGTTTATCTGACAATTTGCTTCTTTATAAGCAAAACAAATGCCAAACCAACCAAGGGCTCAGATACAAACCTCATAAAATCAATCATTTATTGAGCTTATAGAATTTTCGGGCAAACGATGAGAGGTTCCCCGGACGGGTAAATTCCCTGAGTTCCGTCAGTCATCGGGTGATTCTGCCGGAATTTTTGACGTTTCTATATTTAGGAGATTGGGTGAAACGGTTTGGATGGGTCTTGGGATTGGGGTTGAATCAGGACAAGGGATGAACTTTAAGGTAAGAGCTCAATTCCCGGCGATCGGCTCCCTGCAACTGGACAAAGCTGACGCCGATATCGTAGTAATCCTCGAACGCCTCAACACGCACCACCGTGCCGACGACAATCATCGGATTGTCAGAAGTAGGAATGGGTACCTCCACCTGGATCTTGGTTCCAATATTATAGGGGTCCCTCGATTGGAACAGGATTCCCGAAAGGCTGAGGTCCTTACTTTTGGCAAAGGCCTGGTTCTGACCGACCCATTTTCCCAAAGGCTGAATTTTGACTTCACCGGTAAAATCTACGCGCACATACTGACGCTTGTCGGTGGAATAAAGACATATCCGGTTTTTCCCTTCCGATTTGGCGCGGTACAAGGCCTGATCCGCACATTGGATCAGCTTTTGGGCATCTACCGCATCTTGAGGAAAGGTGGCCACCCCGCCGCTGACGGAGATTTTGATATCCTTGCCGTCAAACAATAGAGACAAATCCTGAATTTTCTTCCGGATACGCTCGGCCTTGATGATGGTGTTGACCTTGTTGGTTTCAGGAAGGATAATTACCAGTTCTTCGCCTCCGTAACGGGCCACTACATCCTCTTCCCGCTTTTCCTTGACGATCAGGTTCGCCACCTTCTTAAGAACGAAGTCCCCCGCAAGATGTCCCATCGAATCATTGACATTTTTGAAGTCGTCCAGATCCAAAAACAGGATGGAGAATTCGGTTTCGTACCGTCGGGATCGGGAAATTTCCCCGCTCAGGGATTCCTCAAAATAACCCCGGTTATACAATCCGGTCAGGGAGTCGCATTTGGAAAAATGGTTGGCCTCTTCAAAAACATTGAGTTCAACTACTTTGGGATAATTGAAAGATTTTTTGACGGTCAAAAAATAATCGCATATGGCGGTCAGGAGGTTGACCTGCCGTTTGAAGGAATCGCTCATCTCCTTACGATGCTTTAATATGCCTTCCCAAATGCCCTTGGCCTCTGCCCGGCTGAAATCAAGCTGGGTAAACACGTTGAGAAGCACAGGGAATATCAAATCCCCTTCGGACTTGGCAATCGCCTCCAACTCTTGTAGAAACTTTTCCTCATCCTGCCCATGATTCTTCATGAAGCCGATGATGGAGTCTCTCAAGGGTCGAATGTTTTCAGTTTTTTTTATATTTTCAATTGTTTTATCGGCCATTAGAGAAATCAGGAAATAGTTTTGGAAACCATCTCAAAAAACGGGCATTAAATAAAGCGAATAATTCACTCGAGCGAAAAGAAAATATTACTTCCGGGTCCAGGGAGTTACCCGTCCTCCTCATCCACACTGGTACGGATACTCACCCAGGACTCCAGATGCAGTGCTTTGGAGTATATAGAAAAAAGCAATTAACAATAAATACCCCAATCGGGGTATTTATACAAGTTCCAAAGTCTTCAATTTCGATAGCTTTTCGGAAAACCGTAGAGCGTCTTCCCCCGCCGAACTCAACTTGTTTCCGATCACATTGAGGAAAACCAACCCGCTGAGATGGTCCGATTCCGCCAAAAAATAGGCCCCCTCATCGCCGATCTGGTTCAGTCCCAGAACCAAAATCCGCAAACTGGACAGGGTGGTCGATTCCGCAATCGCCTTCGCACCCTGCGCGTGTATCCAGTTGTCCTGCTCCAGATGCAATTCCTCCACCCCGGTCAGGGCTTTACTTTGCGCAAGGGCAATGACCCCCGCATCTGCAATATTGTTGTCGTTGAGACGAAGATACCTCAACCGGGTCCAATGCGGACTTTGTCCGATAGCCTGAGCCCCTTCCGCATTCAAACCGTTTTCACCGAGGTCAAGCCGCTCCAGATGCTTGAAGTTTGCCGATTGCGCCAGCGCCTGGGTTCCCTCGGCCCGGATATCATTATTATTGAGGTCCAGAGAGGTCAACCGATTCAAGGAATTCGACTGCGCCAGCGAAATCGCGCTGTCCGTGGTCAATCCATTGCATTTCAAATGCAACGATTCCAGTTGGCTGCCGAGGCTGGACTCGGCCAGAGCATAAACTCCATCGTCACCCACATGGTTGTTGTCCAGGTTCAGGTGCTTCAGGTTGGGAAACACCGCCGAGCGGGTCAGCCATTCGATTCCCTGATCGGTCAGATGGTTGTCCGACAGATTGAGCGATTCCAGCCGTTCCATCGGAACGCCCTCGGCAATTTTCTGTAGGCCCTCGTCGCCGATGCCGGTATCGGTCAGGTCCAGACTCTTCAGCCGCGATCCCAGGTCGGATGCGGCCAATGCCTTGACGCCCAAAGCCTCCACCCGATTATAGGACACATCCAGATGTTCGAGCCCGGTCAACGTCTGGCTGATCGCCAGCGCTTTCAGTCCCACCGGCCCGATTTCGTTGCTGGCGACACTCAGTTTTTTCAGGTTGGCGAACGTTTTGACTTTGGAGATGAAAAACAGCCCGTCGTCGTCCACATTATTGTTGTCGATGATGAATTCATCGAGGCCGGTCAGGTGCGGGGAAATACATAAATGTTGAAGGCCGGCGGTGGTGAGGCCGGTTTCCCGGAGATTCAGCACTTTCAAACGTGCCAGCGGGGCGAGGTCGGCCAGCAGTTTGCAGTCATCCTCTGCCAACTCCTGGCGGATCAGGTCCAGCGACGTGGAGTTTTGCTCCATCTTGTGCTGAACCACGCTTAACAGGTCTTCCGCCTCCGTGTATTTCTCGAAATACCGGAGAAATGCCAGACTGTCGTTGATGTCTTTCGCTTCCGCCATAGCCTCACCTCAGGATAGGGATGAAGCGCATTATAGCATCCTCTGGAATAGGGGATGTACGGAAAAGGAACTATTCAGCCTTTGGGTGAGACGAGACGGTTAGCTTTTTAAAGAAAGAGTTTTTATCTGGAATTTGTTGGGACTCCGGGAACAATTGATCCTTATCAGAATCTTTTACAAACCGAATCAAATTCTCAGAATTATCTGTTAACGTAATAATAGATCCTTCCTTATCAATACTTCCCTTCACTTGCCCCGACTTGATACTTTCCTCCACATATTGATCGTCCATCATTCTTAAATAAAGATTCCCATCCTCGGCAATCTTATAAAGAAATATCCAATAAAAACCTTCTCCAGGTTCTAGTTTTCCCGGCACACCGGTAGCACCTTTCTTGAAATCCCTAATATTGCGAATACTCATGAAATGGTCCTGCCCTATCTGAGTAGTCAGCATTTGGAATGTGGATAGACCTAAACCTCCCTCATCCTTAGGACCTACAATAACTCCCTCCAGCCACCCCTCTTGCTCCTTGGAAATATGAACAAATATTGGACGGCCATTCTCTTGGTAAACCCATACTTCTGACAAACGTTCATCGTTAGGCTGTTTCCCAGGTTGAGAAAGGGGGTATTTGGAAAAGGGAGGCGCACTGCAAGCGGATATAACAACACAAAACAAAATCAGAACAAGAATGAGTACCCTCTGCATAACAACACCGCCTTTTGCTGTTTAGAAACAGGAAACCTTTTGCGTCCTGCCGAAAGGACTCTCCTGAGATAGGGCAGGATTACGCGGCCTTGTTCAAATGGACGGAAACGACTTTGGAAACGCCGCGCTCTTCCATGGTCACGCCGTACAGGGTGTCGGCGAAGGACATGGTTTTCTGGTTGTGGGTGATGATGATGAACTGGGTTTTGTCGGACATCTCCTTCAGCATTTCCTGAAAGCGGACGACGTTGGCCTCGTCCAGCGGGGCGTCCACCTCGTCCAGCAAACAGAAGGGGCTGGGCCGGACTTTGAGAATAGCGAACATGAGCGCGATGGCCGTCATGGTTTTTTCGCCGCCGGACATCAGGGAAATATTATGCATGGCTTTGCCCAGCGGGCTGGCGGTGATTTCGATCCCCGATTCCAGAATATTGTCGGGATCGGTCAGGGACAATTCCGCCTTGCCGCCCAGAAACAGCCGCGTGAAATTATCCTGAAAATGCTCGTTCACCTGTTCAAAGGTTTCCTTGAACAATTTGCGGGTGGTCTGGTCGATTTTTTCTATGGTTTCGTGCAGGGTGCGAATGGATTCGGTCAAATCTTCCTGCTGTTTCTGCAAAAAGTTGAATCGCTCGTTGGCATTTTGAAATTCAGACAGAGCCGCCAGATTCACTTCCCCGAGCTTGGCCACTTTATCCTTCAGTTCGGTGAGTTCTCCGGTCACCGCCTCTTCATCGACTTCCCCGTCGTACTGATTAAGCATTTCCTGGAGGCTGACATTGAAATCCTCAAACGCCTTTTCCTCAATATGGGTGATCTGGATTTTCACCTCGGATCGTTTTAGCTCCACCGCCGAAAGTTCTTCGGTCATTTCCTGCACCCGGTGCCCCAGCTCGCGGCTTTCGCGGTCTTTGGCTTCGAGCAAGTCCTCTTGCTCCATCAGGCTCTCTTCCTCGCCAACCACTTCACCGGACAGGCGATCCTTCTCTCTTGCCTTGCCGAGGATGCTTTCCTCAATTTCGGCAATGGCTTTCTGATTTTCGGCAATTCGCTCGGAATTGATTCGGCTGTCTTCACTGCGCTGCTGGATGCGTCTGTTCAGAGTTTCTTCCTGCATGTCCAGTCGCTTGATTTCCAGCCGGACATTGTCGCGCCGGCCTTTCATGGAGGCAACCCTCACGTTCACCTCATTGATCCACCCGGCCATCACTTCAATTTCCTGGCGTTGATCCCTCAGCGTGATACGAAGCTCTTCGATCACGGCTCCGGCCTGTTCCTTTTCTTCTTCACCGGTTCGGATTTCGTGAGCCAGGATATCTTGTTCCTGCGACAACTCTTCCAGCTCACCCGCCCCCGAAGACAATTCGCGCTCGAGGTGAGTCTGTTTTTGATCCAACCGTTCCAGTTCCCTGCGGGCCTGCTCCAGGTCGTTTCGGCACTGGGTCTGTTCGATTTCCACCTGATGCACCGACACACCGGCAGACCGGTAACTTTCTTCAATCGCGGAAAGCTCGCTCTCTGCATTACCGCAAGCTTCCTCCAGAGCGTCCAAATCTTTTTGCAGATGAACCACCTGCTCGCTCAACTCTTCCATCTCGCGGGTCTGAGCCAACAGACCACCGGGATCCTCCCCGTTTCGGCCTCCGGTGACCAGCCCCTGCGCATCGATCACTTCCCCCTCCAGGGTCACCACGGTGCCCTGAAATTCATCATGGGAGTGCAGTTTGAGGGCGGTTTCCAGATCGCGCACCAGCACCACATTGTTGAGCAGATGCTCGAATACGGATTTGTATTCTTCGCGCGTCTCAACCAGATCGGCCAGTTTCCCGACAACGCCCTGGTCGCCGTTCAAATACACCGGCTTGAGAGGAATCGATTTTGGATTCAGCGGGATGAAAGTCCCGCGGCCGGACCGATGCTCATTGAGATAACGAATCACGTCGAGGGTATCGGAGTAGGAATTGACGATCATGCTCTGGAGTTTTTCGCCCAGCACCGCCTCTACCGCCGCCTCGTATTCGGCAGGCGTTTGAATGACATCCACCACCACCTCGCGCAAACCCTCCGGCCGGGAATTCTGACTCATCAGCGACCGCACACCCTGCCCGAACCCTTCATACTGGCTGCGCAACTCCTTCAGCGAACTGAGGAGGGACGCTTTGGACAGGTAGGCCTCCTTGGCGGCCCGGGCCTTCGTTTCATTCTCCTTGAGTTTTGCCTTGCATCCACTCAGTTGCTCCTCCAGCCTCAGCTTCTCCTGCCTGCAGGCTTCCAGATTATGCGTCTTCTGATCGTATTGATCCTGAGCTTCGACCAAAGCGGATTGAGAAGAAACCCTCAACCCGCGCGTTTCTTCCAGTTCACGGGAAAGCTTTTCCCCCCGTTCACTCAGGTATTGCCGCCGGGTTTCAAGCTCCGTCAGCGAATTCTTTTTCCGGGAGAGCTCGTGAAACAGTTCCAGCACCCGGCTTTCCCGCTCCTGAAGCTCTCTTTCCAGCTCCCGCATCAGGCCTTTACTGTGTTCGCACTCGCGGACTTTTTCCTCGCATTCCAACGCCTGCGCCTGAATTTTTTCTTCGGCGGCTTCCAGTTCCCGGCGATGCGTCTCCCGCTCCTCGCTGTGGGATTCGATTTCTTCCTGCATCTGCCGGATTTCCCGTGCCGCCGCTTCCTTATCCGACTGAGCCTGCTGAATCTGGGAGTTTCTCAGTTCAATATTGTGCTCGCTCCGGCTGATCTCCGCCGTCAATTCATGCAGAGAATTGCGCTTCTTGTTAAGCGCGGCAGTCAGTTCGTCGATTTCAATTTTCATCCCGCTGATTTCATTTTCCAGCGTCGATTCCCGTGCGGCCCATTGCGTTTTCTGCTCCACCTTTTCCTTATAAACCTTCTCCAACTCGTCGAACTGCACCTTCAATTCACGGATTTTTTTCGAAAACAGGCCGAGGGACAATTCTTTGATCTGCCCGTGATATTTCTTATAACGCTCCGCCTTGGCGGCCTGCCGTTTCAACGACTCCACCTGCCGTCCCAACTCCTGAACGATGTCGGAAATCCGGTCCAGGTTCTGGCCGGAGCTGTCCAGCTTGCGCAGGGCTTCCGCCTTCCGGACCTTGAACTTGAGCACACCCGCCGCCTCTTCAATCCAGATGCGGCGCTCCTCCGGCTTGGAGCTGATCATGTCCTGAATATGCCCCTGCTCAATAACGGTCAACACTTTGGGGCTGATGCCAATGTCGAGGAACAGGTCGGTGATATCCTTCAATCGACAGGGAATTTTATTGATATAGAACTCGCTGTCGCCGGATCGGTGGTAACAACGGGTGACTTTGATTTCATCTGATAAATTCGGAACGCTGGCCACGCGCAGACCTTTTGGTACATCGCCCAACGTCATCGAAATTTCAGTGCGGTTGACCGGCTTGCGGGCTGAAGATCCGTTGAAAATGAGATCGGTGATGCGTGTGCCGCGCAGGGCTTTGGAGCTTTGCTCGCCAATGATCCACCGGATGGCGTCTGAGATATTACTCTTGCCGCACCCGTTGGGGCCGACGACGGCAGTGAATCCGTTGGTGAAATCGAGTCGGGTGGTATCGACGAAAGACTTGAAACCGGCAAGTTCGAGCTGTTTGAGAATCATTGGTACTCCAGTAGGCCTTTAAAAATTAAGCGTTTATAGCAAACCCTATTATGCACCGCAGATTATAACATCAGGCACCGGTTGTAAAGCGATTTTTATACAATTGGTGGGGGTAAATGGGGCCCTAATGCCCTATATATTGTGGTTTATTGGAAAACCTATTTTAAAACCGGATCGGCAATCCTTGGATTTAGGTGCAACCTTTCGTATTTAATGGCTGTTGACTCATAAAGATTTGTCCTGGTTGGGGGTTTTCGATATGATTTCTTCTTTACCGAGCCCCCTGCAAAGCCCTGTCCTCCCGAGTTGGCCGAAAGAAGGAGGCAGGTTGCCATACTTCGACAAGCTCAGCATGACAACCTGTTACATGGAGTTAAAAATATGAAATTTTACGGATACAACAAGTGCGGCACATGCCGCAAGGCGCAAAAGTTTCTGGACGGCAAAAAGGTGACGTATCAATCCATCGACATCACGGAAACGCCGCCGCCGAAAACGGTTCTGAAAAAGGCGCTTAAAGACCGCGAACTCAAAAAACTGTTCAATACCAGCGGGGTGCAGTATAAGGAACTCAATATCAAGGATAAGCTGAAGACGATGACCGAGGCCCAGGCGCTCGACCTGCTGGCGTCCAACGGACGGCTGGTGAAACGTCCGATTGCGGTGGACGGCGACCGCATCACGGTCGGGTTCAATGAAGATGAATACAACGATATGTGGTCCAAAAAGAAATAATGGACCTGAGCGCGCTGGCGGGCCAGCTGAAAACCCAGTTCCCGTTACCGGAGCCGCCGCCTTTGTCGGTTGATTCGAAATCTTCCGCAGTGCTGGTCGTTCTTTATACCCGATACCGCCAACCACACGTTCTGCTGATCCGGCGGGCCGAGCACTTGAACCGACATGCCGGGGAAATCTCGTTTCCCGGCGGCTTTTATGAGGCCGGTGACGCCAGCCTGCTGGACACGGCGCTCCGCGAAACACGCGAAGAGTTGGACCTCAATATCCCGGCCTCTCAGATAATCGGCTTACTGCCTGAAGTTCAAACACTTACAGGCATTACCATTTCCCCCTTCGTCACCATCCTGGATTCCCTCCCTGCTTTCCAAAAAAATCCGGAAGAGGTTCAGGACGTGCTGGAAATTCCCCTGCTCCCCCTGCTCTCCACTCATCACCGCGAAATGGGCTATCCTATTGAAAAAAATATGGTTGCTTACTGGTACCTGCAGAATCGCGTGTGGGGCGCCACAGCAAAAATCTTACACCAGATCGGAAAAACCGCCTCATAAACGTAAACCCCATATTCTTTGCCAAACGAATACCATTGAAACCCGCCCCCTAAAATCCAACCGGGTCCGGACGGGGTTTACAATTCTCCAGCGGGGATTTATTCTTAGTAAAATTCAGATTACTTTCTATGAAATTCTTACCCATTTAAGTGAGGAGAAGAGGTATGAAACGGTCCCTGATATGGATCACATCGATTATTTTCATCCTGAGCATCGCTGGAAATGCTACCGCTGGAAACTTGAGCCTTCTGATCGTAAAAAATTACATGGTATCCGCAGAGGCTGATTCCTTTTACACCCAAGGCGTTGAGCAGGCTAAAGTCGGAGAATATAATCGGGCTGAACGATTGTTTGAAAAAGCCCTGCAGAAGGACTCCAACCATGTGGATGCCCTCAGCTATCTCGGCCATGTTCAGGCCAGCAAAGGACAACACAGCCAGGCCATCAAAACGGCCAAAAGAGCCTTGAAACTGGCGCCCACCCACGAAGGCGCAAACGGCATTCTGATCCGGGTGTACGAAACCCAGGGTGCCTGGGATAAAATGATCGAACCCCTGAATACCTTGACCCAGAACTATACGAACAATGCCAAATACCAGGCCAAGCTGGGTGAGGCGC
>JAOUPX010000070.1 GCA_029879645.1 Nitrospinota bacterium | reverse complement strand
CCGCCTGGTCGCGCCCGATGATGAAATGGGTGCATCCCAGGTTCTTGCGGATGATAGCATGAAATATGGCCTCGCGGGGACCGGCGTAGCGCATATAGGTGCGCAGGCCTTCCAGATGGACCCGGTCGCTCGGATAATATTTTTCGACCATGCACTCGTAGGCCTGCATCACTGCCTGTTCGCTGAAATCGCCGGCCTTTTTCCAGCCGACCAGGGGATTGATGAACAGGCCGTCGCATAGTTCCAGGCCGACTCGTTGCAGGTGTTCGTGCGCCTTGTGGACGGGGTTGCGGGTTTGGAATCCGACGACAGTGTTCCATCCCTTTTGCGCAAACACCTTGCGCGTTTTTTCGGGATTTAACGATCCGTCCAGCACCGACTCGTCGGTGATAACGATTTTGCCGCCGACACGGTAAATCGACCGCGCCAGTTCCATTTTGACGCCGGGGTGCTGGAGGTCGCCCGTTTTAAAAATCTTTTTGACATCGGCCTGAGCGTCAATCTTGAAACAGTCGGAAACCTCGACGTAGGCCACTTCGCGGTTGTCGTGGGTGAGGAATAACCGGTCGGCATCCATCGCCTGCTTGAACGTTTCCTGCGGAACGTCCAGGGTGATGGGGAGCGTCCAGAGCGTGTGGTCACTCAACATCATCTGGTCGACGACGTTATGGTAATCGAGCGAAGTCATGAAACCATTTAACGGAGAATACAGACCCATACGGATGTTGATGAGGTCCTGGAGTGTTTCAGCGCTGATTGCCTGAGTGATTTTCATTGGAAATATTCCGGAAACTTTTGCGTTAAGTGTTCTTTTATTCTCTGGAACGATTCATCCACCGATTCGTTTTCAATATCCAGGACCAGGTCGCTATTTTGGGGCTCGTCAAATTCCAGATCCACCCCCACCACGGGAGTTTTCCCGAGATGATTCTTGTACATTTCCTTCACATCATCGCGGCAGCTGGTTTCGAGATTTTTCTTAAGATAGATTTGGTGGTAGTTTTTAATTTTTTTTCGAGCAAACTGCCGTAATTCTTCAAACGGAGAAATGTTACACACGATGGCGACGACCCCATTTTCTGACAGGACATGGGCGGCAAGCATGATGCGTTTGATATTCTGCACCCGGTCTTCCCGCTCAAACCCCAGATCGTTATCAAAAAAATCGCGAATCAGGTCGCCATCAATGATCCAGGAGTGTTTCCCCAATTGATCGCAGTATTCTTTTAGCTTATTTCCCAGGGTGGATTTGCCAGCCCCGGAAATACCCAGCAACCATAAAACCATCTTAACCTTTTAATCTGGATGTTTTAATTTGAATGCCAAGTTCGGGGCATTTACTTTTGAGTAAGTTTGACTTCGCCAAGATCCTGGGGTATCCCATAGAAACGATTCCGGTATTTTATCAGGTTGTACCCGTTCATCTCACCCATAAATTCCGGCGGAGCTGACCAACCCACCACCATTTCGATCTTGTTTTTTACATCATCAAGGGTGTCAGCCAATAAGATGGAAGGGTGATTGGCGTGCTCCTCTTTAGTCAGGTCTATTTCACCCAACTCAATGGGTATCCCCCAAAAGCGATTTCTAAATTCCAAGATATTATGAGTATGATATTCCTCCAGGAATTCGGGAGGTGCCTGCATTGCTACCGCTTTATCGATTAGAATTTTTACTTCATTGATGGAATCTGCAGAGAGGATAGAGGAGTTGTTTGGAATTTCATTTTCTCTCAGGTCCACGGCTCCCAGATTGTGAGGGACACCCCAGAATCGATTTTGGTATTTCATGATATTGTGTTTGTTCCATGATTCTATCAATTCCGGTGGAAGGGTCAGCCCCACAACTTCATCGATTTTGGTTTTTACGATTTCAACTGAATTAGCCGAAATGAGTGAGGGGTTCTCCAGACTTTGAGGTTCTGTCAGGTCCACGGCTCCCAGATTATGAGGGACGCCCCAGAATTGATTTTGATATTTCAGAATATTGTGTTTGTTCCATGATTCTATCAATTCCGGTGGAAGGGTCAGCCCCATCACTTCGTCGATTTTATTTTTCACTCCCACGAGAGAATCCGCGGAGACGAGAGAAGAGTTTTCTCGGCTTTTTTTCTCAGTTAAATCCAATGCCCCCAGGTTTTGAGGGACACCCCAGAATCGATTTTGATATCTCAAGATATTGTGTTGATTCCACTCTTCCAGTAGTTCCGGAGGCTGGGATAACCCCACCGTTTCATCGATTTGGTTTTTTATTTCATCAAGGGAAGGGGCCGAGAGAAGAGACGGATTTTTCAGAGCTGTTGGTTCCGTGAGATTAACTTCTCCCAGAGAATGAGGAATGCCCCAAAATATGTTTTTATATTTGATCAGGTTGTAGCTATACCAAGTCTCGAGAAATTCTGGAGCGGCCTTCATTCCCACGGCTGCATCGATACTGTTTTTAACTTCATCAAGGGATTGGGCTGTGATGATGGAGGGTTTTTCCAGATTTTTTTCAATCGTGAGATCCACTTCGCCCAAAGTTTGTGGGATTCCCCAGAATTGCTTTTTATATTTGAAAATATTGTATTCATTCCATTCCGTAATGATTTCGGGTGCTTTGGAATACTCCAGGGCGTTTTCAATCCCAGTCTTCAAGTCCTCAAGGTTGTCTGCTGATACAATTGACGGATGATTTAAATTTTTTTCTTTCATCAGATTCACCCCCCCCAGGGCCTGGGGAATACCCCAGAATCTGTTTTTAAATTTAATAATATTATAGCCCTTCATTTCCTCTAATAGTTCCGGTTCGGATTTTATCTGGCATTTCCATTCAATCAGGTTTTTAACATCTTCTATGGATACCCCCGTTAAGACAAAAGGCTGATTCAAGTTCTCTTCGCTTAAAAACTCCCAATTATCATTAGTGGGAGCGGTGGATTGGTGGAATTGATTAATCCGTTCTTTGACAATTTTCAAAGTGCTTGCTTTTGGGAAGAGGGACCCTTCTTCGCTTTCTGCAGTACTTTGGTCTACCGGGCCGAAGAAATGAGGGACACCATACAGCAATTCACCCCATTTGATGATGTTAAAGTTTTCATACTCTAAAATAACCTGTCCTTCAGGCATATTCCGCAATTGATCGATACAGGATTTCATATCCTCCAGCGAAGAAGAAATCATGATTTCTTCTGGAAGTGAGTCCATATTTTGCTCGCTCAAATCCATCGCTCCCAGCGATTGGGGAATGCCGTATAGCTTGCCACCATAATGAACCAAATTATATCCACGATGCGAGGTTAATAGCGAGGGGGTCTCCGTTGAGCTGGGTTCGGATTGCAGGATACTGCTAAGTTTTCGGAGTTGATCAAAAACCCGTCCCCCAAAAGAGCTTCTGGCGTGAGATGTGTCATCTGCATATCTCCCTTCCTGATCTTTTAATTGGAGTTCGATAGATTTCTTGATTTCGTCCATGGTATCCGCTACAAGGATGTCCGGGTGTTCACGTTCTTCCTTTTTATTTAAATCAACCGGGCCCAGAGCCTGTGGGAGGGCGTAAAAACGGCCCATATGTTTGACTATGTTGTAATGAAATACTGAATCCACCAATTCCGCTGTTTCCCAGACATAAAATGATGTGGACTCTGCCATCGCTTCGTAAGTCCAGTTTTCCAAGTAAGAAGGGTCGATCAATTTAGGAATCAGAGATTTGGGATCCAGGTCCTTATTTTTCCGCAAAGCGGCCACGGCTTGATTTTCCAAGAGAGGCTGAATCCGACCGGACTCAACCGCTTCCAATGCAGTGGAAGACATATGCCTGCCATCGTGCGGTCCGACATAGTTTCCGTCCCCAGCCTGACCCGGATGCCACACGTGGTACAGTAATTCCGCAGGGTGCCAGACCTCCTGGCGCCCTAAATTCTTTAACCGAAAAGTCAACTCATACGGTCCGCAGACATGACCCAGGTAATCCAGATGCTCATCCGACCCTCCAATCGAGATCAAGTCTTCCCGGCGGGCGCACAAGCAGGCTCCGTAATTTAAGGTGTGAAGTGGATCCTCGGTATCCAACAAGCCGGTAGTGGTCCCGTTTTTAAAGTTTATCGCCCCTTCGCCTTCTACTTCATCAAAGGTGGGGTAATTAAATGGGTGGAACCTCTGGTCATTGTTCCGTACCTCATCCATATGCAAGGCGATATTTGGATTCGCTTCAAAGGACTTAATAATCGTCTCAACAAAAGTAGGACGAACCATCGCATCGGAATCGCAAATGGTTATGATCTCTCCCTTGCTTAAGACAATCCCGACGTTGTACATGAGGTGCTTGTGATAATAGAGGGTTTCCGGCATGTCCATGATGATCCACTGATCCAGGATCGGCGGCTTGGATTGGGGGGATGTGTCTTCTAGTCGCTTGCGAATTTCGGTCGACCGGCGGCCGTAGTATTCAATCCAGATAATCTCATAACTGTTTCTGGGAACGTTTTGCTGATTTAAATAATGAAACAGGTGAAAGCTTTCCCGGCAGGACCAATCCAAAAGAATAAAGCTGACTTTTGGATTTTTGGGAAAATTACTTTCAAATAAAATTTCCATGAGTGAGATACGGAGAAGGAATAGTGGGAAGTTATTTGAACAGTCTATATAAAAATGAAGATTTTAATTTTTCGAGCTCCATGCTGATTTCCTGGTTATGGTCAGCGGTGGTTTTAAATTTATCCCGTAAAAGCTTTAACCATTTGTCCCGCAACTCAAGCTCTCTGGCTAAGGCTTTTGATTTGGAAGTTTTCTCTTCCATCTGTGCCATTAAGGTATTTACCTTGTGTTTCTTGTCGGTGGCTTCTCCCATCCAGACTTCCATTTGAGTTTTTCGATCTTCCATTTCATCTAGCAAGGTTTCAATTTTAGAATTCTTTTCTTCATTTTCATTAACAAGATGTCTAGTGCGGGAGTCTCTTTTTTGGATTTCCTGCTCCAGGGTATCCAGGCTCAGGTCTTTTTCTCTTGTTGCAATCAGCAGGGATTCTATTTTGATATTCTTCAACTCAACCGCATTCGTTAGGGTTTCAATTCGTGCCTTGTAATTCGCTGAATCCTTTAAAAGAGATTCAATCCGGATATTTCTCTTAATTAATTCCTGTTGCAGGGCTTCGGTGCTCTTCTTGTATTTTTGATTGTCTGCTGACAGAGTGTTGACTCGATCATCCAATCGATCAACCTCGGTCATCAATTGCTCCAGTAAACTGATTTTTTCCTGTAACTCTTTTGACAGATCCTTTTCTCTTGATGCCTGCCTGGATAATTTGCCTTGTAATTTTCCGATTTCCAGGCTTTTTTCCTGGCTTTCCCGGATTAATTCGCTTGAGTGTATCATCCAGTCGACATAGCCTTTGACTTCGGTGGTGGAGGTACCGACAAAACATTTTGATCCCATCTCCACTTCACTTAGGCTGGCCTTTTCCAGGTCGACGTCTCCCAACTCCTGCGAAAGAGCAAAGAATTTATTTTTAAATTTGACTATATTGAACCCTTTGTATCCCTCCTGAAATAGTTGAGGAGGCAATGAATTGACTTGAAGGTAAGTCCAATCCTCGCGTCTGTCGTTATTTAATAGATTAGGTAAATTGTCTATAAAATAATTCTCAGAATACTGTACGTTATAAATCAGGGAATCCCGGTATTCCTTGATTTGAGATTTTGTTTGATGGGTGGCTGCCAGAAGTGATTTTATGTTTTGGGTTAATTCGTCAATGTTTTGGGCGACCATTCCTATTTTGTTTCTATCTTCAATAAATTTAAAATCCCCGAATACTTCTTTAAAATTGGCTTCATTATGTGAAAAGAAAACCACTGGTCGCAATGTCGTAAAGGCGTAAGTGAACGCTGTTCCTGAAAAATCAGTGACCATTAGTGCGGATTTGGCGTAATTAGCCATATAAAAACTTGCGTTGTTATCAAATATAAATCGTGGATTATCTCTGTGCTTTTTGACAATGCGGGCAACGGGGTCTGATTGGACAGTGTGGGGGTGTGGCCTGAAGATAATCTTATATTCCGGAAAATTCTCTAAAAGGGCTTCAATAATTATTTCGCTGTGTCTGGGAAGGCAGGCGTAGGGTTCCACATCGGAATCCGTTACCGTTGGGGCATGAATAATAATATTCTCTTCCGTTTGATGTTTTTCAAACCACCTGAGATTCTGGTCTAATTTCGGGTATCCTCCGGGAATAAGGCAGATTTCTTTGTCTTCCTTCACGTAGCCCAGGGCTCTGGTTTGATGAATTTGAGTTTTAACTCTGTCCATGACCACTGGGGAAGGAAGGAAATAATAATCAAAATCCAATTTCCTCTTCAGGATTTCTTCCTCTTTGGATACGGGGCTGTCATGGATATCATGCATGAGGTAAACTTTTTTGGAATTCCCTGGGAAATTATGTGCATAGGTGGAGCATATAAACAGATCGACAAAATCCATTAACTCAATGATCCCATGTCCGCCATAGAAAACATTTTCGGCATTTTCATGGGCATCGTTGCAGATGGTTCCAATGAAAGTTAACGTATTTAAACTTGTTGATCTTAATTTGTTCAAAAGATTCCCTGTTTGTTCCCGATAGGCCCCGTCTGGGTAATAGACGGAGACGGTTTTTTGCGTGGGGTCCAGGCGTTTTTCTATTTTTTCTTTCTGTAGCTCGCCCAGTATCTGGATTACTTTTTCGTTATTAATGATTTTGGCATTCCGTGGGAGCCTGGATGTTATTGATAAAAGGGATGCGACTAATTCGCCTTCTTTTGATGGATTGCTATTCTCAATGATGCGTGTAAACTTTGACGCAAGATCACGCTTGTTTTCAAGGTTACCGTAAAGTGATCGAAGTATAAAACCGCTGGGTTCCTGACTCAATAATTGAGTGGTCAATAATTCGATTTCCGGGAGATGTGAGGCAATCAGAGATTTACCTGATCGGTTTTGGGTTGAATCTTTGATTTGTGAATTCATTGCCAGTACCTCATGGAATAGGCATCATGTGAGTTTGATACGCGCATTAGAGAGCAACCTTACTTTTCAAGTCAACCTGAGGAGCCATATTCGTTTGGGAGTGCCGGATGGTTTCGAAGCCAGCCTCAAGGTCAGCTATTCCAAAAAAATCGTTACGCGCAATTACCTTTATATGTACCGCGGCGCACCTTCTGTCAAGATTTATGTATTTGCCGGCATCCGCCGTTTCTTTCAAATCGACTCCCAAATCAATAAAGTAATCCCCCTGCCTTAATCCCATATTTAAAGAAAATTTGCCAATGATTATGTCGCCGCATTGGGTCTCCGGAATTTCCGCTTTGCTGTAATAGGAATTAACACCGTAAATTAACATACCGTCTATGGTTTTAACGGCAAGGCCCATTAATGGGAATTCTACCCTCTCGTGAAACTTTGCTTTAATGTATATATCGATCGCGTCGCCTGAGTAGATATTCATGGGGTCCACATGGTTATTGTAGACCACCAGGTAATCGATGATTTCCGCTTTGTCGAAACTCTGTCGTTTTTCGTTTTTGTTGTAACTTTTTCTCGAATGACAATTGTCTCCGGAGGGTGTGTGTTGGAGGAAATTATTCAGTTCGGAAGAATCAGGCTCGTTGGGAAGACGTTTTTCGTTGTTGCAAATTTCACTTTTTGCGGGTTTCGCCTGATGTAGAGAATCTTTTCCCTCCATGATATTCAAATACCGGTTAATCACGTCTTTTGGTTTTCCCGCTTCAATGAGTGAGCCCTTGTTGATAAGCAAGGCATGATCGCAATGCCGAATGATAGTGTTGGTGTCATGGGTCGTTAGAAGAATGGTTTTCCCCGCTTCCTGATACTCTCGAAACTTTTGAAAGCATTTTTGCTTGAATTTGGCATCGCCGACGGCAATGACTTCATCAATTACCAGTATTTCCGGGTCGACATTGATGGCGATGGCAAATGCCAGCCGGAGCATCATGCCGGAAGAATAAATTTTTAACGGTTGGTCAAAAAACTCCCCGATATCCGCAAAGGCCCTGATTTCCTCCAACCGGCTTTTTAATTCATCAGGAGAAATTCCCATCATGGAACCCTTGAAGAACACGTTTTCCCGGCCTGAAAAATTGGGGTTGAGACCGGCCCCCAGTGAGAGCAGGGCCGAAACCTCTCCGTTTACCGTGATGGATCCGGTGGTCGGTTTTAATACGGAACAAATCATTTTAAGAAGCGTGCTCTTTCCAGAACCGTTTTGCCCGATGATTCCGACTGTTGTTCCTTTAGGGATTTGGAAATCAATTTCCTTTAAGGCCCAAAATTCTCGGTGGTATTTTTTATTGAATGGGTGCAATGTTTCCCAAAGGCGTTCTCTGGGCGAGTTGAACAGCCGGTATTTTTTGGAAACATTTGTTACGGATATGGCAATGGAATCGCTCACGATTACAAGACCTCCGCAAATTCGGGTTTTAACTTTCTAAAAACAAGCCCTCCAATTACAAAAGCTAAAATACCCACTGCCCAGAAATTTGCGGCGGAAGGGAGGTCCTCCCAGAATGGCGAGTGGTAAATGAATGACTTCTTGTAACCCTCCACAATATAAACCAGAGGATTCAAATCAAGAATCCACTGGTATTTGTCAGGAATCATATCCCTGAACCACACGATGGGAGTCAGCCAGAACCATAGTGGAAGAAGCGCCTGGAGTATTTGGGCGGTATCGCGAAAAAATAAATTGACTGAGGAGCATAGCCAGCTCAATCCGAGGATAAGAACGGTGAGTGCGAATAAATAGTATATGAATTGAAAGTTATAAATTGAAAAGGAGACGTCCAGAACGAACATAATGATCAGTAAAAAAAACAACATTACAAAATGGGTAACCATGGAAACCAGCAATCGGATAACGGGGAGAATTTCGGTCGGAAAAACGGTTTTGGTGACAAGGTGGGAGTGGGTTTGCAGAACGTTGGTATTGCCCATTAAGGTTTCATTGAATATTATCCATGGGATAAATCCGGATAAAAATACCAGAATAAAGGGGACTCCCCCCGGCGGGGTGATTTTGAACCCCACCGAGAACACAAACCAGTAAACGAGGATCACCAGTAAAGGGTGGATCAGGGCCCAAATCAGACCACCGATGGTATCT
Source organism: Nitrospinota bacterium (assembly GCA_029879645.1). GTDB lineage: Bacteria > Nitrospinota > Nitrospinia > Nitrospinales > Nitrospinaceae > SZUA-226. Next base: position 7,901 of record JAOUPX010000070.1, on the reverse strand, counting down.
ACATACCTCGATCGGATTTCAGTGATGGCCATGGATTTGATGGTGCCTCCATGCACACGAAGTTTCTTGACTAGATTGACGGAAATTATATAAAAATCGAAGATTTTCATGAGCGGACAATTCCTGAAAACACCGGTAATTAAGGGTTTTCTTTTGAGGGGCTTCCGCGCGGAATCCAATAAATCTGAATCCCCTGGGCAGGCCAATTTTATGGGAAAAACCAGGTTCGAGCAAGTTCTTTTAAGTTTTTGGGATACTGTTAGAAGAAACTCCCACAATTTTTAAAGCCAATAAAATCAAATAGTTAGTTTGATTGTGGATGATCTTCCTGGATTCTTTTGAGCCAATGGCAGTAATAAGTTAAATAAAGATCTAGTTCACGACCGGTTGAATGGCCATTTGCAAAGGGAAATTTTTTTGTGGGTCGATTAATATGGTCTTATTGAATAGAAGATATGCCACTTTTCTCGGGTTTGCTGAAGTTTTGTAAGAATGTAAAATATGTGGGCTAGGGGTTAAATAACCAATAAACTCCCCATGCAACTCCAGAAATGGCGATTATTACCCCGGCAATCCCCAAAATTCGGTTTAAAGCGGTTTTCCATGCGTTAGTCCTCTCCGGAACCAGTAATTCCCAGTTTTCATTGTATAGAGGGCCTTTAGTCAATAAATTCAAGTCCCTTTTTGGAATGGTCCATCCTCCCAGCAGGGCATAGGTCACCGGCTTTCCTGAGTTTTTGGGCAGGTTATCGTGATCGATGGGGAAGGGGATGTTTTGATTGGCATGAGGCAACCAGTTGATTTTTATCCAAAGATACATTGTTTTAACCTCATATTGCCGAGGCCATAAAAGCTCATACCATTGTTTATTTTTTCTGGCAATTTCCCGGGTCTCCACACGAAGCACCCAATCAGACCCAAACTGCCGGACCAATTCGGCTTTTTTTCTTTCTTCCTCAGATGCCATAAATTCTAACGAAAGGTCGAAGTGGTTGGGGCAATCTCCAGCAAGTCGCACGTTTGTACCATAAATTGAGATCAGGTTGCTATATCCCTATGAGAAATAGGGTATCTCCCTAAAATAATGGCTCAATGATTTCTATGAGTTTAGATGTGACTTTCAGCCTTTAAAGCCCGGAGGGTAGGGGGGCGGCCGAGCCTGTCATTTAAAAATTGATCTTTTCGGTTATACTTTAATAAGTAATTCTAAGGGATGAAAATTCTTATTTGAGGGGGGGGATTATTGAGGTTAATCGATGAAATGCCCTAAATGTGGTCATTCTCAATCCCGCGGAGAAGAGTGCGCTGAATGCGGGATTGTTTTTAAAAAATTCTTTGCCCTCCAGGAAAGACGCAGGAAAAAGTCCCGGGAGAATAAAGACTCGGTGAATGTATCCGATGCGGACAGCTTGGGGCTACCGGATGACGCGCCACATAATTCCCTTAAAGGTTTTCTTCAGGTTTATTTTTGGACTCCCTACCGCTCACCCTGGAAACCTACCCCGAAATACGGTGTCATCGCCCTTTCCTTGTTTTTTGCGTATTTGTTTTTTCTTTTGTTCCGGGAGCCGTTTTACCAGTTGTATCCTCTGACAAATGTGATGGACTCAACCATCTTATCGATGTTTCGCAGGGTGGACCTGGTGTTCCATGAAGGAGGACATTGGATATTCGGGATATTCGGGAATCGAACCCTGGCGATTTTAGGTGGGAGTCTCAATCAGGTACTCGTTCCCTTTATTGTCGCTGTGGCTTTTTGGCATCGCCGGGATGCTTCAGGCACTGCCTTCGGATTGATCTGGCTGTTTGTCAATTTTCTGGAAGTGGCCATTTATATGGCAGACGCCCGCCATCCCGTCCTTCCTCTGATCGGTAATTTGGACCCCTATGGTAGCCATGATTGGTTGAATCTGTTCAACAGTTGGGATTTGTGGTCGGTTGATACCGCCATCGCCAAAACCACCTACAGCATGGGGTGGATCGGCATGATAGGCACCTCCCTCTGGTACGCCTGGACCGGTTTCACCAACCTCTCCCATGGCGACGATTCCACAGCCCGGTATTTACACCGCAAAAAGGAAAATCCTAAAGAACACCGTACCCTGGAATTATAATTTATAAGGTCCATCCGGTTCCCTGAAAAGAAAAAAGGTTTACAGAAAATAGTCAATAAACTCTTTTGGGATTTGGCACGCCCTAGGCGATTCGAGTCGTCGCCCGAAATGCTTTGAGTCTGTCAAGCTGATACAGCCACAGTATAAAAAGAAAACTCTAATTTAACAGAAGCACGACTATAAAAGGCGGGGTAATTGCAGGTCCCTTGCAATTGCTAAAATGTAAAAGCCCTACGTATTTATATCCATCTCCAGCGATTTATTCATTGCAGAGGGGCTTGGCGCCATAGTAAGCGTCACTTGACTGAATGGAATAGTGAAGCCTTCTTTATTGCATATGGATACCAGAGTTCTATTTATTTCCCTTTTTAATGAATAATGCTCAGAGGCATGGCTTCCATCAACATTCACCAGAATGATTAGATCCAGAGAGCTTGGGCCGGCATGATCAAACTCAACTTTAATATATTTGATAATTGGTGGTCGGCTATCCATCTTATTTCTGAAGGTTTCCTCCAGGTTTGAACGAAATAGTTTGGGGATTTCATCGCATACCCTGTTTTGAATCGAGTAATCTAACCCGAACTTGATAACAATTAAATAGCCTGTCGACAGGTTTCTCGGTTTAAGTGTGAGGAACTCAGATGTTATATATGCACGCATTGATTGCAAATTCTTCAATACTACCTGCTCCGGAGTCTGACTGACGACCTGCCCGAAAACATCATCATCCAATAAAACCCAATCGCCTATTTGGGTAGGGAACCACTTTTCTTCTTTGACAAACGATCGGGAGGAATATCCAACCAGTTTTTCAACGGGAACGCGAATGATCCCACCCTCTAATCTCGGATTATGCAAGGTTGCATAAAATTCAATTTTTTTGATTAGCCAGGGAATACCTTCATAAAAAATCCGTTCTCCTTCACGGACTGTTCCGAGATTCAAAATCAGGTTCAATTCCTTTATGAAATTAGGAATGAATAGACGAAAAGACCATCCAATGGCAAGAAGGACTAAAAAAAGCAAACTTAATAAAAGCCAGTCATCAGCTATATAAAGACTGAACAGACTTGCCGAGACCGCAATAAAGAAAACAAATAAGTAATAAATGGCCTTGATTAATTTTCTGGAAGTACGATTGACTTTATTTAGTAAATGAGTTTTGGATTCGATCATCTTGTAAGTCAGGCTTAGAATTCCCCAGACTCCAAAAAGAAAACCCAGGGCTACCATCAAGTTTCGCCCTCGCACATTCATGAATTGAGCAATGGCTTCACCCACCAGGGAAAACAGATTCTTGTCAGAAGTCTGGAACTTTCTAAGGTTTCGTTGGGCTTCATCTAATTCAACTAACAGGATCTCAGGGTTATAGTGGTCTTTTAGTTTTGACAAGTCCTCCTTGAATTTTTTCTGAATCTCAGAAGAACTGATTAATATTTTTTCGTCTTTATCAAAGATATCCGGAAAGTCTAATTTTGCTTCTTCCAGGGCAAGAATGTTTTTCCGTGCAGTCTCATAGGTCTTGATTTTGTTTTGGAGGGCCACAATAGCGGCCTTAAGATTGTCAATCTTTCTAGGGCGTTCGGTTAATTCTTTCAATGATTTTAAAATGGGTCGCGTGATTTCGTATAGCTGCGCCAGCCAATCTTCTTTCTCCGGCTGACCTCTTGCAATTTCCTCTTTAGGGATTTGTGTTGCTAATGCCTCATAGTTTTCATTTAAGTTGTCTAGCTCAATAGTCAGTTTTCTCATGCGATCAAGCGCTTCACTGGAAGAAGTTCCCTCTTCAAGGCCTTTCAGTTCCTTTTGTAAAATTAGCCTTCTCTTGGTAATTTGCATCAATTGGAAATGGGTCTTGTTTACGGGCTTTAAAATAATTTGCTGGTCTTCTTTTTTGGTAGGATCTTCGGCCCAGACCAGAGAGGCTCCAAGCGTGCTGAGGAAAAGCAAAGTAACCAACCAAATCTGAAGTTTTTGAATATTACCCATATCAATCCCCTGAATTTTTAACAGTCACCAAATAGTATTCCGACTATTCCCCGAGGTCAATCTTTTGCTGGGAAAAAGCTTTTTGACAAATGATCTGTGAGGTAAACCATAACTGAATATTAAATATTGACGAATAGTAGTGAATCCCCGTATTTGGTGGAACAGAGCCCTAAAGAAAAAGGGCCTACAAGATTATCCTGTAAGCCCTTTTTGTATTTGGCACGCCCGAGAGGATTCGAACCTCCGACCTACGGAACCGGAATCCGGCACTCTATCCAGCTGAGCTACGGGCGCATATTTTGTTTTAAGTTTTTGTGAGGCTTAAACCCCTTCTTCGGTTGCGGGAGCGGCAATGTTCCCTGATGTCACTTTGTCGTCTTTGCCAAATTCGCGGATCATGTCCACGCGAAGTTTCCACCACTTCACTTCTTCCTTCATTTCTTCGGCAAGCTCCGGGGCCGTGAACAGTTTGATTTCGTATCCGGCTTCCAGCCGCGCCTCAATTTCGTTGGGCAGGGAAAGATCGCATTCCTTCATCACGGTGATCGGGTTTTTCGCCAGTTTCTTGCGGAAGTTGTCGTCGGTAACTGCTTTGGTAGCCACCTTTTTCCACTTTTCATTCAATTCGACTTTGCGCTTGTTTTTCATGACTACCTCTACGATTTCACCTGAGCCAGACGAACCAGATTCTACAGGCCAGTGAGTGTTTGCAAGTATGCCTAAGGTTATATGAGACGGTTTAAGAAGGCAATCATAAATCGCCGGGGCCTTGGGATTCAGCCTGTTGTCACTTGAAAAGGGAAGGGACCATCCCCAGCGCCTCGTCCAGTTTCTCCGGATTGGAGCCTCCCGCCTGAGCCATATCCGGCCTCCCGCCGCCTTTTCCGCCGACGACTTCGGCTACTTTTTTCAGGATGTTTCCGGCATGGTACCGGTCGGTCAGATCGCCGGTTACCCCAGCGGCAAGAAGCACTTTGCCATTTTCCACCGCCCCGGCCACGACCACGACCGACTTCAACTGATTCTTGGCATTGTCGATAAACGTCCGCAGAGTTTTGGCATCTACGCCCTCCAGCTTTTTGACCAGCAGGGAGACGTCACCTATCTTCTGCACCTCATCCGTCAGGCTGGCACCGCTGGCTTTGCCGCCACCCGTCACCATTTTTTCTTTAAGTGCGGCAACCTGTTTTTCCAGGTCCTTGTTTTTTTCTACGAGTTTCTGGAGCTTCCTCAATTCCTCATCCGGCTGGGCCTTGATCAGTGACCGGATACCGGCCAGATTATCAAATTCTTTTTGAATGCGTTCGTACGCACCCGGACCCGTTACCGCCTCGATGCGCCGCACGCCGGAAGCAATTCCCGTCTCCTGAATTATTTTGAAGAACCCGATGTTGCCCGTCGCGGACACGTGCGTGCCGCCGCACAATTCCTTACTGAAGCCGGGTACGGAGACCACCCGCACGTTTTCACCGTACTTTTCGCCGAACAGTGCCACGGCGCCTTTTTCCAGCGCGGTTTCGATATCCATCTCCTCCGTATCTACCGCTATATTCTCGCGTATCTTTTCGTTGACCAGTTCCTCGATCCGCGCCCGCTCTTTATCGGTCAGGGGCGAGAAATGTGTATAGTCGAACCGCAACCGGTTCGGTCCCACCAGCGATCCTCCCTGCTTGACGTGACCGCCCAGCGTTTCCTTCAGCGCGGCATGCAGAAGGTGAGTGGCGGAATGGTTGAGTGCGGTGTTGTTGCGCTTCGCCGCATCCACTTCCAGCGTCAGAGGTTCGCCGTTTTTCACTTCGCCCTGAATCACCTTGGCGTGATGCACAATCAGGTGGGGCAGGGGTTTGGTGGTGTTGACGATGTCGAGAAGCGCGTGGTCGTTATACGCCCGCCCCACGTCGCCCACCTGTCCGCCCGACTCCCCGTAAAACGGAGTCTGGTTCACCAGCAGTTCGCATTCCTCGCCTTCTTTCACCACCTCGGCGTTCTTGTTGTTTTGTATGAGCGTGACCACCTGGCCTTCGCCATGCGTGTTGCCGTATCCCTGGAAAACCGTCGCGCCGTGTTTCTTGAGGGTTTCATTGTAAACCGGGGAGACGGCGCTTTCGCCCGACCCCTTCCACGAGGCCATGGCCTTTTCCTTCTGTGCCTGCATGGCTTTGTTGAACCCTTCCATGTCGAGCGTGTACCCGGTGTCCTTCGCGGTTTCTTCCACGAGGTCCACTGGAAAACCGAAGGTATCGTACAACTTGAATATTTCTTCGCCGGGAATGGTGGTCGAATTCGCCTGCTTCATCCTGTCGAGGATTTCGTCCAGCCTCTGCGTGCCGACGGTGAGCGTCGTGTTGAAATTGTCTTCTTCGTTGGTGACCACCTTCTGGATGAAGTCGTGGTTCACCGCCAGGTCGGGATACACGTCCTGAAATTTGGCGATCACGTCCTCGGTAATATGATGAAAGAACGGGTCTTTCTGCTCCAGCAGTTTGCCGTGGCGCAATGCCCGGCGCATGATCCGCCTCAACACATACCCGCGGCCCTCGTTGGAGGGCAACACGCCGTCATTAATAAGGAAGGTAGTCGCCCGCGCATGATCCGCGATAACGCGCAACGAAACGTCGGATTCCTGATTTTCATTATGTTTTCTGCCGGTGATTGCGCTGACGTGCTGGATTATTCCCATCAGGATGTCGGAATCGTAATTGCTCGGCTGGCCCTGTACCACCGCCGCGAGGCGCTCGAGGCCCATGCCGGTATCGATACACGGGTTGGGCAGGGGTGTCATCTTGCCGGATTCATCGCGGTTGTACTGCATGAACACCAGGTTCCACACTTCGAGATAGCGGTCGCAGTCGCACCCGACGGTGCAGGTCGGCTTGCCGCATCCCAGCGCTTCCCCCTGATCGACGAAGATTTCCGAGCAGGGGCCGCACGGACCGGTGGGGCCCATGGACCAGAAGTTGTCCTCATCACCGAACCGGAAAATCCGGTCGTCGGTCAGCTTGATTTCTTTCTTCCACAGCTCGGCGGCTTCGTCGTCGTCCTTGTAGACCGAGGCGTACAGCTTGTCGACGGGCAGTTTCATCTCCTTCGTCAGGAAATCCCAGGCGAAGATGATGGCGTCCTTCTTGAAATAGTCGCCGAACGAGAAATTGCCCAGCATCTCGAAGAAGGTATGATGTCGCGCCGTGCGCCCGACCTGTTCGAGGTCGTTGTGCTTGCCCCCGGCGCGGACGCATTTCTGTGACGAAGCCGCGCGGGTGTAGTCGCGTTGCTCCTGACCCAGGAACACGTTCTTGAACGGCACCATCCCGGCATTGGTGAACAGCAGGGTGGGGTCGTTCTTCGGCACCAGCGATTCGCTCGGCACCACGGCATGCCCGCGCTCGGCGAAAAACTCCAGAAATCGTTTGCGTATCTCGTTGCCAGTCATAAGCGCACAATTATATACCAATCTACAGTTAATGGAACGGGGGATTTAATGCAAAAGTTTCACCGGGCATCCCGCCCGGAGGGAGCTTCAACTATAGGGAAAATAGGGTTTTAAATTACCTGTGGAGAATTTCCGTCGCTGGCGAGTGGAATTATTTAAACGCGCCATAATTCCCCGGCTAAATTGGGTCCAGCGTCACGCTGGCGCTTAGGCGATGCCGGAGCGCAACAAGTCGTGGAGGTGGATCATGCCGTCGACTTGCTTGCCGTCGTCGGACACGGCGATACAGGTGATGGAATACTCCTCCATGATCTGCAGGGCCTTGGTGGCCATGTCGTCCTTTTTCACCGTCCGGGGATTCCTCG
>JAOUPX010000002.1 GCA_029879645.1 Nitrospinota bacterium | reverse complement strand
GGCCATGTCCTGGTGCTTGCCGGGTTGCAGTTTGGTCGCGGCGAGGTTGTACCACATGTACGCCTTGACGAAATCCTGCGGGACGCCCTTGCCCTGGTGGTACAGGGTGCCGAGATAGTTCTGCGAAAGGGCGTGGCCCTGCTCGGCGGCTTTCTGGTACCACTCGGCGGCCTTCACATAATCCTGCGGCACGCCTTCGCCGGTTTCGTACATGGCGGCGATGTTGTACTGGGCGCGGGAGAACCCGGCCTCTGCGGCCCGGGTATACCACTGGGCGGCCATTTTCAGATCCTTCTTCACGCCCTGGCCCTGGTCGTACATCACACCCAGTGCGTTCTGCGCCCTGGCGGACCCTTTCTCTGCGGCCTGGGTGTACCACTGCATGGCCTGGGCGTAATCCTGCGGGACTCCCAGTCCGCGCTGGTACATGGCGCCGAGGTTGTACTGGGCCATTTGATGTCCCTGTTCGGCGGCCTTCTGGTACCATTGGGCGGCGGTTTCCAGATTCTTCTCAACGCCGAGGCCTTTGTCGTACAGGTTGCCGAGGCTGTTCTGCGCGTTGGGCATGCCCTGGTCGGCGGCTTTGGCATACCACTCGGCGGCCTGCTGGTAATCCTGCGGGAGGCCCTGGCCGAAGTCGTACATGTTGCCGAGGTTGAACTGTGCGCGGGGCAGGCCCTTGTCGGCGGCTTTCTTGTACCACTTGGCGGCTTCCTCGTAATTCCTTTCGACGCCCTCGCCATTGTCGTACATGTTACCGAGTTTGAACTGCGCCCGGGCGTGTCCCTGCTCGGCGGCTTTCATGAACCATTTGGCGGCCTGGGCCGGGTCTTTGGTGACGCCCTCGCCGATTTTGTACATGGTGCCCAGGTGGAACTGGGCCTGGTCGAACCCCTGCTCGGCGGCCTTGCGATACCACTCTGCCGCCCGCTCATAATTCTGGGAAACGCCCTTGCCGCGGTCGTACATCACAGCGAGGTAGTGCTGGGCCTTGGGATACCCCTGCTCGGCGGCCTTTTCGTACCACTTCCTGGCCACATCGAAATCCTGCTTGATGCCCTGGCCGAAATCGTACATGTTGCCGAGGTTGTACTGCGCGATGAGGTGCCCCTGCTCGGCTGCTTTCTGATACCAGAACGCGGCCTGGATCAAATCCTGTTCGACGCCCTGCCCGACGTCGTACATGTTGCCGAGGTTGTTCTGCGCCCGGGCATGTCCCCGATCGGCCAGACTTTTGTAAATTTCAAAGGCCTTTTGGTATTCGCCTTTCATATAGGCCTGCAGAGCGTCGTCGAACGCCTCGGCGCCAACGGTAGCCGGCAGGATGAACAACAGCGCTGCCAAAAGAGTTGTGGTGAAACACGAGTGCCGAAATTGTCGTAATCTCCTCATAACAAAAGCTTCCTGAAAATGTAGGTGAATAAGGCTCGGTTATTGAATTTACATTTACTATCTATTATAATGTATAAAATCAAAAACGGTGCCTCGTTCCCCAAATTTGCTTTAAACGCGCAATTTTCAACGGGAAAAATTGAAAGCGCCGGATCCCGGCCCGCCGCTTGTGCCTCTGGAAAGGCACCCCGGCTCATTTTTCAAAACACTTGCTATTCGATAATATCGGACCAATAATAAAGGGGATGACTTGACTTCCAACCCGGCTTTGACGATACAGGTTAGAGAAGTTTTCAGACCGGCGGCAGGGAGATACTCCCCCGGGTTGATCATTCACTCCATCCCCCACGGCACGATGCGCAAAACGTTTCACACTTACATTTGGTTAGGCGGGTTGATGGGAATCCTGCTGACCGGGCCTGCGGAAGCACAGCCGCCTATGACTCCTCCACCGGGCGCTTCTCCTGGACGCGAGGCTCCCCAATACGTCCCCCTGCAACAGGTTGTGCCGAGGGCCAGTGAGGAGTACGGCATTGAAATCGAGGCAGACGGTCCTCTGCTGAATGAATTGGTCCCGGCTCAGGAAACAGGGCCGGAGCAGAGCCTGGATCTGGAACCGGTGCTGGACGGCTTCAGCCGCATTGAACTGTTCGGGGACGATTCCGAACTTCAGAAAGTCATCATAATGGACCGCATCGAAAGTGAATCCTCACAGAGCCCGACTTCCGCGAGCACGACCCGGTCTGCACCAGTAGCCGCCCAATCAGGACCTCGTTCCTTCCTGTCTCCGCAGAAAAGGACCGGTACCTCCGCCCCTGCCGCTACCCCTGCCCAAAGGATACAGGTTCCTGAAACGAACCTGGACAAGGCGCAATTGCAGGAGTTGATACGAGGACCTTATCGCAGTCCACTGCCAGACAAATTGTGGGACGACCCGGACTACCGAAAATTTTTGACCCAGCAGGGTATTCAAACGCGGGAAGACATGAAAGACCGGAACAAAGCCAAGAGATTGCGGTCGACGGTGCGGCGTCTGCTGTGGCAGATGCGAAACAAATCCTGAGGTCCCCTGCGGGTACCAACCAGGGCTGGCAAATGGAACGGAACCAGACCACAAGCGGATCTGCCTCCCCCGAAATATTTGCCCAGGAAAGACAATTCCAATCGTTTTGAAATAAAGGACTGCAGGGTAAACCTGTCCCAAAAACGGCACACAATGCCCCAATTACGGTACCCGGACAGATTTACCTTAATTATTACATTCTCTTAACACTTATAACTACATATAAAACAATTAGTTATGAGATTTTTCGCGTCTGCTTTTTGGTATGATTATTGCTCACTAAATATCTGAAAAGTGAGGGAGTTATGAAATTGAAGCATTACTTAAAGACATTAAAGATTACCAGGACCGCGATGCTGTTTTTATTGTGCGTTGCCCAGCCGGGCTATCTTATTCCCTCAGCGCTGACCCCGGCCTATGGCGACACCCAAAGCGTGGGCAAAGGACTGCTGGTCGCGCCGATCAAGCTGGATTTCGTGGGCCGTGTGCGTTCGGGAACCTTAAAAGTTATGAATCGTGACGCACGGGACGTCGATTACCGGGTTTCCCTCACTTCTCTGATTGAGAAGGATAAAGGCACGGATGCGAGGGAAATGATCCGTTTCAGTCCCCGGAAAATTCATCTGGGCCCCGGCGAGCACCAAACCATCCGTGTGGTGGTCCGCAAACCGGAAAACCTGACTCCCGGCGAATACACGGCGCGTTTATTGATTCAGGCGATTCCTCCCGTTCGCAATCCAACGGAGGAACCGGTTAAAGACATTCAGGTGAATCTGGATATTGTTTATGGAGTTTCGATTCCTATCCATATCCAACACAATCCCTGATCGGCTGGATCATTAGCCGCGATACTTTTATTTTTGGAGAAGCGTTTGTTTTATCGTTTTAAAAATTTAGCGGGTTCCCTTACGGGAAGGGTCGGCGGACCATTCCAGCTTCCGACCGCTCTGGTGTGCCTGATGATTTTTGTAACGGCTCCCACCGGAATCTGTTACGGAGAACTCGGAAATCCATTGACCTCCCTTCCTGCGGCGGTGAATGTGAAGCCCGAAGTCCCTACTCCCCTGCTCAAGGAGGCGCACCTGACCGGTACCGAGCCGCTTTACCTGGCGGTTTATCTCAACTCGCGCATGCTGACGGAAGTCATCGAAGCGCAGGAAAAAGACGGATCGATTTATCTCAAAATGGATGAAATTTCCCGGCTGGTTGAAGCGCCCATAACCGAAAACCGCCACGCTCTCGCGACACTTCAGGCGCTGGAAACCATGTTCCCGGCGAAATTCACTTACTCCGAGAAGAAGCAGGTTCTTTTTATCAAAGGACAGGGCGATCTTCCGGTGGAGAAAAGATGGAAACGGGAACAGCTCCATGCGTTTATTCCCGGCAATCAAATCACAGAAGACACTCCCATCGTCGACTTTGAGTACGGTCTGCTGGGTCCTCCGTCCTTCGATTTTTCAGCCAGTTATTTCAAGAACGGTGATGAGAGATACAATTACAGTTTCAAGGGAGCGTCCGAGGCTTTGTTCGGCACTGCAAATATTTTCGGAAGGGGATTGGATAATGAACGGCTGACGGACCTGAGGGTTTCCTGGGAACGGTTCCATCCGGACTGGTTTGTCCGGGTCGGAGACGTGGTCGCTCCGCCCATCGAGTTGGTCGCCCAGGCAGAAGCCGGACGAGGAATTAATTTTTCGACCTTTCCCATGCAGAATGCCAGCCAGTTCGATACGGAAACCCTGACAGGCGATCTACTGGATGGATGGGAGGTCGAGCTCTATCGGGGAAACACCCTGTTGGATTTCAGAACCAGTAACGGGACCGGGCGCTACATGTTTCAGGATATTCCTCTACTGTTCGGAGAAAACGACATCGTCCTCAAATTTTACGGCCCCCAGGGTCAAGTCCGAACGGAGACCCGGCCGGTGAACATTGGTCAAAGCATGGCGCCGCCGGGGGAAATGTGGTTTCGCTTCAGCGCCATTGATCAGGGAGAAAATATTTTTCTCGGCCGCAACAGCCAGACGCGATTCCACGTCAGTGGTTTCCGGGGATTTGGAGAAGTTTATTATGGAGTTTCCTCAGAGCTTACGCTGACCGCCTCCCTGATTTCATACTCTTCGGTCCTGCAGGAACAAAGAACCCTTGCTAAAACCGGGTATATCGCTTCGTTACTGGGCGGATCCATGAAGATGGACTTCCTTGCCGATGATGCCGGAGGTTCTGGAGTTCAGTATTCTTTTCTTCGCCGCATTATGGGCTGGGGAGTGCAATACCAGCATGTGGAGTTTTTTGATTTAAAAACCGATCGCGAACCCAATTTGAAAAGACGACACAATATTAAATTCAATAGAGGCTTCGGCCCGGTGTTTGTTGAAGCCTCGGCCCAACGCTGGATAGACACCTTCGATGTGACGCGTCATGAATTCAAAGGCAAAGTATCGGGTTACATCCACCAGGTCACACTCACCCATGACCTACAGGCCAACTACGGCGGCGGCACCGAGTTTATCCGTGGCAACCTGATCGCAACAGGCAGGATCAATCCCAATTTATTATTACGCGCGCACCTGAATTACGACGTTAAACCGGAAATGGAAATCCGGAATATCCGGGGACGGCTGGATTACAAGCCAAACAGGGAAGTGACGCTGAGAATGGACGTCATTAAAAATATGACCGATGACGAAAATTTCACCGTCAGCCAGAGTATCCTGTGGGAAGGCAAAAAAGCTGGAGTGGGCATCACCGGAAGTTACTCCTCAAACGGAGACTATATGCTTAATGCCTCAGTTTCCTTTTCATTAAGCCCGAATACCCAGGGGGCTTATCACATGCACCGAAATCCAGGCACCAGTCTGGGAACCGTCAACGTCCGCGTGTTCCTCGATCATGATCAGGATGGCGTGTATAACAGCGAAACCGATGAGCTCATTGAAAATGTGAAACTGGAAAATCAATCCGACGTGTCTGATGAAAGCGGCATGGTGGCTCTTAAGGCACCGGCCTACCGTTTGACACGAATAAAAATAGACGACAAAAGCCTGCCCGATCCCTTCATGGTTACGCCCCCTCCGGTGGCGGTGCGGCCGCGCCCGAGCCATATCAACACCATGAACATTCCCGTTTGGGAGACCGGAGAAATTGAAGGCGTGGCCGAGCCGGGCGAAGTGATCGAACTGATGGCCGACGGCAAAGTTATCGATACCACGCAGGCCGAGTTCGATGGATTTTTTCTGTTTGAAAAAGTGCGTTTCAGGGACTATCAGGTTCATCGCCATCTGGACATTCAAAAAATCCAGGTGAATCGCACTCATCCAATAGTACGCGTTAAATGGGACAATAGAGTTACATTAACTAGCAATTAAAATCAATAGGTTCCTCAAATATATTTTTTGTACCCAGTTGGGGATTTTTAGCAATGTAATTTAGGAGGTAATTATGTTTAAAAAGTTTTATAGAAAGTCTTTTATTATCACAGGGTTTATGTTTGTGTTCCTGCTGGCCTGCAATGCCAGCGCCACACCCATAACCACCACGGCGGAAGTGGTCACGGCAATCACTGTCACGGAGCAGACTCCGCTCAATTTTGGCAAATTTTCTGTAGGCGCTGTAGGCGGAGTGGTTACCTTTGACGCCGGCGGCACCGTCTCTGTCAGTGGTGATGTCGTCCATCTGGGTAGTGAGGTCGGCGGCGTGGCCCGTTTAGATACCAGCGGTTTTGCCGGAGGCACCCCAGTAACCGTGAGCGTAACAGGCACCACTCTGATTTCCGGCGGTAACTCCATGGCGGTCGTCGGCAACTGCCTGGGACCGGCAGGTGTTTTGGGCGCAGACAATGGAGCCTGTACCTTCAGCTCCAATGCCACCACCACCGATGACGTTCAGATCGGCGGCAAACTTACCGTCGGCGCCAGTCAACCTGTCGGTGTATACTCAGGAACCCTGGAAGTGGTTGCCGCCTATTGATCGGCAACCTGCTGGATGAATTGCATTGCGACGTCCCTGCTGACCCTGAGGCCTCAACTGCTTCAAGAGTTCAGCGGGGACTCTCGCAATGAAAACTAACGGACAGCAACTTTACCTGGATATAAATTTGAAGCACAGCTCAAAAATACTGGCGGGTTTTCTGTTCACGGTGTTGCTACAGGTTTTACCCTCTCAAGCGGAGGCTCATCACCTTCCCTGGCATTTACAGGGACCCCCAAAACAAGCCGTTTTTACCGAAGTCCAACCTCTGGCGTTTGGTCCTCTTTCCGCCGGAGTGACCGGAGGTACCATTACCGTATCAGAAACCGGTGCCGTCAGCCTTACCGGCACCGTCACGTCGCTGGGTGGAACCACCCAGGCGCTGATCTCGGTAAACTCCTGTGTGGGTGCCGTCACCACAATAACACTGACCAACGGATTTCTGACAGGCCCCGGCGCCAACCTGGTACTGTCCAACCTCACCTGCACCGGGCCGGGAGGCACGACCGGAGCAGGAGGATGTACCTACGTAGGGACCGCAGGGAACGATGTGGTTGCTGTCGGCGGAACCGTGGCTCTCCCCGCTGGCCAGTTGGGCGGAATATACACCGGCACGTTTGATATCGTAGGCACCTTCGATATCAATTGTTAATAAACCTAAACGATTTTTCCTGAATAACTCTTCCACAACAAGGGAGGGAGAACGGACAGAACGCTCGTCGGGCTCTGGGTTCAGCGCCGGCGCGGCTGTTTATCCGGCACATATTTTTCCTCACCGTTAGCGACAATGGATTTCAGCTTCCCATTTTTATCAAACTTAGCGTACACCGTGGCGTATTTTTCCTTTAAATATTTTTTAACATACTGCCTGCCCCGCGCCGGGTCTTGGAACGACCAAAGTCCCTCGGTGACTCCTTCGATAATCATGCTGTAAACCGCTTTTTCAATCGCCTCCAGGACCGCCATTTGCGGCGGCTCGTTAGTGGTGAACCCAGCCTCGGCTTCGAGAAGCTCCTGAAACGCAATAAATTTAAAGACCGAACCTTCCAGGGCAAATGAAAAAATGGTTTTGCTGGTGTTGACGGATTTTATAATGCGACCGTTTTTAACCGAAACGGCCCGGAGATAAATGGTCACTGTATCTCTGGAATACTGGGTACTGCCTCCGATTCCTAAATACCGTGCTCCGAGACCACCTGTCAACAGATTACTTTCATAGGAAATAATACCCCCCTCCAGAAGAATGGGTGCAAACAACAAGGGAGGCAAAGCAGGACTGCCATTTTTAGCATCACCCTCGTATTGTTTCCGGGTTTGACGGATAATCTTCCTCTCGTTCAACAGATTGGGTAGCGCTTCCCGTTCAAGAATGGTGAACCACTTGCCGGCTCCGGCATCCTGCAGGGCCTTGATCAGCATGGAGGTGGCCCCCTGGGTGACGGCGGTGGACCAACCGGTGGTCCCGGTGCCCGGCTTGTACTGGCCGGTCTGATCCCGGAATTTGTAGACCACCAAAATAATCGGTTCCGTTGGGGGCGGAAGGGAAACCAGATCCTCATAGACCTGGGTCTTGTATTCCAATTGTGCTTTATCAGACTTAATCGGCTGGATTTTAGCCGAACAGCCAACGAATAGATCCAAGAAAAGAATGAATGCTATAAACTTAAAACACCGAAGTTTATTTCCCTGCCACATACTACTGTTCCCCCTCTGTTCAGCTTAAATCAATTAGGCACCAAGACGGTGGTCGTCTCACCCGTTTCGTTGTTGACAATTACAACCTGCAACGAAGTTATCAGATCGGTTATGGTAATGGTACTCAGCCCCGTGTTGATGGTTCCTGGAATCAATTCTCCCGTCGCAGGATCGGTAATATTGCCCAACAGTTCCCGGGCGATCTGATTTAATACAAGGCTATCCAGTCTTTGTTGAAAGGTCTGCCTGGCCCGTTGCGTTCTATTGGGATCTGTAAAGCTATTTTGGGCATTGGCGTTACTCTGAAGAGGCGCGGCATTGAATGGATTACCCCCAAAATTAGGGTTTACCGGCTGGTACCGGATTTCGGCCGCCCAAACATCCCCGATCATCATCCAAATTCCAAGTAACAAACTAAAACCGATTATAAGGTGTTTATTCATGGTTCATACCTCATTAAAATTGAAATTCTTCTTCCAATTGCTTTTGTGCGGTTAATTGCTGGAACATATGCACACCAACCTGCCTCACCGCCTGTTTACTGGCATTCTCAATGACATCTGGTCTGGGATTCAACCTCTGCTGATACACCAGGGTATCGTTCACCTTTACGAATATAAAGGTACCGCGTGTGGTATCGGGCAATTCCGAAACGATTATCGTGTACTGTAACCCCTTTACTTCCTGCCAGTAAGTAGTGAAGTATTCATAAAAATCCCGTCCCGGTTTGGTCTTGGTTTCATCCAATACCAATCCGGAAATTTCCAGTCCTTCATCGGTAGCATCTCTATCCTGTGCGGCGCTACCCTCGGGAGTGAACCCAATTAACATCCCGATCAAGGCAAAATTCCCCAAGGTAAAAAAAAATAGCCGGTAGCTTCTGCAAAATTCCGCTTTCAATGCAGTCATGGTTTTCAAGCCCATTGATCAATCTGCTAAAGAGTAACCTATCTTATATCATATCCAATATACAAACCTTCCAGAAACAAGCGGATTGAAAATCTCACCATTTCCCTTCAGGCCCGATTCTAAACAAAAAGGCACGAAACGGTAATACCATTCCCATGCCTCCAAGTCATTCTCCTGATACGCGGTGTTCGGCTTTCCCCAATCTCCCATGCATAAAAACCTCATAGAAAATCAGGGAAAGCCGGAAGGGAAATGCCCCTTCCGGCCCCCGCTACACTTTTCTCAATTCTGGCTTACCAGAATCCCAATTACGGATTCTGAACAACCAGAGAATTGTTGAAATTACCAGATTGTACTACGTTACTGCTATGGCCATCACCATTTTGATCGGTGAAAGCATCATTGGAAAAACCAGTCTGATCAACTCGACCGGTGTTGTTGTTACCATCCTGGTCCACTTCGGCATCGTTCCAATCACCTTCTTGAACGATCCTTCCGGTATTGTTATCTCCGAACTGGTCCAGCAGAGCAAGGTTATTATCTCCATCCTGAAAAATACCGCGGATAGGTGCGAATCCAGCATTATTACCGTTGCCTTCCTGGTTGATGGTACCCTCATTCGTGTTACCAATCTGATGCAAATCGGCGTTATTATCATCACCCAATTGGTCGATAACTGCATCGTTGTTGTTTCCAACCTGATCGGTGTGATTGTAACCGTTGTTATTACCCGTAACCGTCACACGGGCAAAGTTATTATCGCCTACCTGGTCGGCACCAGAGAAGATATTGCCGTTGTTGTTACCCGTCTGGATCACCTTGGCATCATTCAAATTACCAATCTGACTGAGCATGGTGGAGTTATTATCGCCCACCTGCAGAACGTCACCGGAATTGTCATCACCATCCTGGTCGAAATAAATAACGGTGTTGTCGTTCCCAGTCTGGCGAATGCTGGCAGAAGTGGCAGAGGCCGAACGTGCACCCAGGTCCATACCGTGGTTGTTGTTACCGGATTGAGACATATGGGCCGTGTTGCCATTACCTTCCTGGTGCATATCGGCGTTATTGCCTGAACCGCCATCCTGCTCGATAGAGCCGGTATTTCCATCACCCGTTTGCTGAATGTGGGCGTAAGTTTGGCTATCCGCGTTCTGGGTAATATGCGCATCGTTATCATCGCCAACCTGATTGATGCGGCCATTCCAGTTACCAGCGGTGAAATCCCCATTGAAGCTTGAGTTTTGCGTGACGGAAGCGGTGTTGTCATTACCGTTCTGGGTGATATCAGCGGTATTTTCGTCACCGACCTGGGTCACATCCCCCTGGTTTCCATTACCCACCTGGTCCACGTCCGAATCGTTGTCATTACCCGTTTGGACGACATCAGAAGTGTTGAGGTCCCCCGTCTGATGCGTGGTGGCTACGTTGTCATTTCCCGTCTGGGTCACATTACCGGTGTTGCCTGCGAAGGCCAGCCCGGAGGTGAATACCAGAAGGGTTAAAACCGCTAAAATTCTTGAAATTTGCTTACTCATTTTAATTCTCCTTTTATGAGTTACTTCCAGTTACAAAAAAAAGCCACATTATTGATTCCCACGGAAATCTATAAAGAGTTCTGGATTACCGTGGCGCTGTTATTATTTCCCGTTTGAAGAACGGTGCTTGAATTACCGTCTCCCGTCTGACTGATCCCAGCCTGGTTGTCATCCCCGAGCTGCTCTACCAAAGCCGTGTTCATATTCCCCAACTGGGTAACGATACTTTCGTTATCATTACCTAATTGTTGAACGTCGGCCGAATTCAGATCACCCGGATCGCCTTGAATGACCTTGGCCAGATTGTCATCACCCTGCTGGTTGATAGCGCCTTCATTTTCATCGCCGGTCTGGCTGATGTCGGCACTGTTATGGTTCCCAACCTGGATGACTCCACCGGTATTGCTATTCCCGTTCTGGACGATAGTTGCCGCAGTTCCGGTATTCCCCCCCATGCCGCCATTGCCATTGCCTTCCTGGTAAATGTCGGCCTTGTTGGAATTTCCGGTTTGCTCGATGTAACCATCGTTACCTTCAGCCGGTTCTCCATTTCCTCCACATCCATCCCGGAGGGGGTTATCGATACATCGCGGATCTATCGCTCCCGAGTTGATCTGGACAATGCTGGCGGAAGAGGAATCAGGACCGCCAAAACCACCGTTATTGTCACCATCTTGAAATATCTCCGCATGGTGCCCATCGCCGGTCTGATCTATAAAAGCATCGTTATCAAATCCGGTTTGGTCCACATTTCCCGTGTTTCCCGCGAAACCCATCTGCACACCTAAAAAGATCACGATGAGAATCAGAAACAGCACAGCAAATTTAGTTGTTCTAATCATCAACACTTCCACCTCCTTTCGAATCATCATTTTTCCCTCAATCTTTACTTCTTATTCGTTTCCTGACCGGATTGGGAAACCGTGATGGTTTTACCGTCTCCGACCTCAATTATTGTATGCATGTGCCCGTCGCCCGTTTGTGAATGGGCAATGAAGTTGCTATCACCTTCCTGCACAGCGGCGGCCAGGTTGCGCTTGCCGGTCTGTTGCTGGGTGACGGTATTGGACTCGCCTTGTTGGTCGACGAGGCCAACGTTATCCTCCCCGCTTTGTGTCTGGCGGGCCACATTATGGTCGCCCGACTGGCGGATAACGCTTCTGTTTCCCCTTTGCTTGCGGGTATTGGTCTTTTGCGACACGAGGGAAGGGCCGCTCTGCACAATGTGGGCGGTATTTCCCTTGCCGGACTGTTTGATTTCTGCCATCCCGCCTCCGGTTTGGTTGATGGTGGCCGTGTTGCCGGCAAATACTCCGCCGATGAACAGAAACCAGGTAGCGGCGGCTATTGCAATGCTCATCATATTTTTGAACAGTTTTCTGGTTTTCATAATCAATCCTGAATAATGCTGAAGTTATTACCATTCCCAGTCTGAAATACGCTTACCGAATGGCCATCGCCGATCTGGACAACCGATCCGGCATTATTGCTACCTAACTGGCTTATTTCTGCTTCGTTGCCGACACCATTCTGTGTGATTTCAGCCAGGTTTCCGGAACCCGACTGGAGAACCTGCGCTAAATTGCCGATACCGTTTTGGAAAATATCCGCTTCGTTCGTACCGTATTGATAAATTCCGGCAGTATTTGATTCGCCATGCTGAACAATGGAACCGAGATTTTCTATACCGTCCTGCTCGATTTCAGCAAAATTAAACTGGTTGGCCACAATGATATCTTCACCCGTTTCGCAGGCGTGTTGCGGACCGTGGCAATGCAAATAGTGGTGGCCGTTGTTAGGCCGATGGGCATTACCGTGACCGTGACTATGCTCAGGAACGGTCGGGTCTGGGATCACACCATCGCCCGCTTGAGTGATATAAGCCTGGTTACCGGAACCCATTTGACTGACATGCGCTTCGTTTTGGAACCCATCTTGTAGAATGGAGGCGATGTTGTCGGCCTGGTTCTGGGAAACCGTGGCAATATGCTGGTTGCCCAATTGAGTGATGGAAGCGTCGTTCCCCACACCATCCTGAATCTGGAGAGCCAGGTTGCTTATTCCATCCTGCTCTATGTTGGAGAGATTCCCTAATCCCACCTGTTTGGCAAGAATGCGGTTGCCATATCCGGAGGAACTTAAAGTCGCATCGTTTCCATAACCAATCTGGAACAGCATGATGGCGTCGTCTGACCCATCGCCCAGACTAGCCTGGTGAATGGAGGCGATATTGCCATCGCCCTGTTGCTGGACAAAAACCAATGCATTCGATCCCGCTTGGTCAATCTCAGAGGTATTGCCATCCCCGGTTTGATATACATCTGCGATAGAATCCACCAAACCCAGGTCTGTGATCGCTGGATCGGCCGCCTGCTCGATGAAGGCCGCCCCGCCATCAACGTTGCTTACGTCTAAACCGGATATCAAATCAGAGATACTCGAAGAAAAGGCTTTGATAGGGAGGAAAAACAAGAAAACTGATACAAGGAAAGCAATGTGACTGGAAATTCCTACCCCTCGCACTCTTTTCTTTTGGGATACGGCTCTTGTGGCATGTTGGGATGGAACTCTTTCTGAGCACTTGGAATGCGATTCCATGAATTGCCCCTCTTTTTATTATAAGATTATAAGAATTTCAGTTACAGAGCTTCAGTAACCACTTTAATCTTCATTAAAAAAATACTTTTTCTTTAAACTATTTACAAATGGCATGCGTTTCTCCAGACAGGGGATTCGATATTTCTGTTCCTGGTAATCATCAGCCCTTCATTGCTCAGATAGTGTATTTTTTCTTTTGCAAGTCGGACACTTAATATCCCGGCCAACCAGACCTTCCTCCTCAGCATTGGATAAAACTCAGTAGAGCCGTCGTCCTGATCAAAACCCATCATAAATTACTGTCAATCTTAATAACCCTACTGGGTTAATGCGCACAATTTAGGCCAACCTATTTTTAATGTCAATACCCTAACAAGGCGTTTTTCAAGCATTTTCCTTGTCTGTAAATGAAAATATTGATTATTTGATTAATAAATCAATCGCTTTTTAAAATCTACACGTGAGGTCGCGAAAAAAAAAACTTTGAAAATGGCATCATAAAACAGAATTATATTGATCCCTCAACCCAAAACAGGAAAATCGTTTAGATTTACACATGAATCTTAAACTTTACTTTTGGACTTATAAGTGATGTCCTTACTCCCAATATTATCCCCGCGATGGGGTATTTATACTTATAGAGATAATTTTTTGTAAAATTTATTCCCATAAAAGTGCCGAAAATTCAATACTATTGAATGAATATAATTAAATTAATTGACTTTCTTTTAGGTTTTGATAAATTCGGGCGAATCCAATCACATGACCAGCCCAATTAAGGAATAATTAATGAATTGCTATTCTTGTATATTTTTGGAGCGATTACAGAGAGTTTCCCGGACAATATTCGCTACCTTATTACTTATTTTTTCACTTCATGGGCCCGCTCCTGCGGTGGCCGAGGGTTTTTTGGCGGGCCAGCCCTATTTCAGTCTGTCTGGAATGGTGGCAGGGGCCGATGGCGCCACTATCGCTTCGGCGGCCGGCACAGGAAACCCAGCATTTAACTTCCCAGATCCGAAACTGCAAACCAAAATTGGATACGGGGTGGTGGGTGCCTTGGGATGGTTGACGGATTCCAACTGGCGAATGGAAATTGAGTTCGGACATCGGGATTTAGCGCTGGATCAAATCGGCTCTCCTGCAAGCACTCCGATAGAAGGGAACCTGGCAATAACCTCCGGGTTTGTGAATGTGGTCCGTGACTTCCGCGGAGAATCCTTCATCACCCCTTACGCCGGACTGGGAGTCGGCGGCGCCTACCATGTATTAGATGTGGGATCCATCGACGGGGCTCAACCGGACTTCGGAGTCCGCGATCTGTTTACCTACATGTATCAAGCGATGGTGGGACTCAACTTAGAAGTCGGGGAGAGCATGGATATTCTGGTGGGGTACCGCTTTATGGGAACCATTCGGCCCGACTATGATGCAATTAAGTTGGAACGCCTGGAAATCCATCATTTTGAAATGGGTGTAAAGTTTTACGTGGAAGACTGGTTTAAATAAAACCCTCCCTGCCCCGAAAATAATCCGCCTTACTCCTTACCTTTTGCAATATTTCCGACTTTTGATTAACCAAAATTTGTACGATTTAAAACCTTTCTTTAACTCTTCACAGGGTGGGCTTGGAGAACGGGATCGTAACAATGACAGAGGAATTGGATCTGTTTTCTCCACCGTTTGAGTTTCGATCAAAAGGACCAGAAAAAAAAATTACGGCTCATAACGGAAATCTTATAATGAGTTTTCATATATAACTTAATCTTTTGAATCAGGATGGCGGTGCCGACTCGCGAACCAAAGTAAACTTCCGATTACAACTTCAAACTAATATTCAGAGCTGAACTCTGTTCCCGACTGCAATATCTCTCCTCTTGCAACATCGGGTTGTCTCCTTCCCAAAAGCATGCTACCGTGGTTTTCATTTAACATAAAACCAAACCGCTGGCGTAAGAAGCCCACTGGAACGATCCGGGCTTCCGCAACCGGCGTTTAACTCTGACGGTGAAATAATGCGTTCGATAAAAGTTGAAGGACTGGATATTCCCTGGACAGCCCTAACCCTTGGCTGTCTTCAGATTGCCCCCAGCGAAGCATGGGGAGACGTGTGTTCGGCAGAAGAAGCCGACCGTGTAGTGAAGACCGCCCTGGAGGGTGGCATCATGGCGTTTGATACCGCCGAGGGATATGGCGACGGGGAATCCGAACGCCGCCTCGGCAAGGCCCTGGGCTCCCGCAAAAACGATGTGCTCATCATTTCCAAAATCTGGCCCGATGCTGAAATGACACTCGAAGCTTACCAGTCACGCCTGGAGGGAACGTTGAAAGCGCTTGGCAGGGATTATGTCGATATGTACATGGTCCACTGGCCGGGCATGTATCTAGACACCATGGTAAAGACCGGGAAGATGTGCGACATCATGGCGGCCCTCAAAGAAAGCGGCAAGGCCCGTACCATAGGTATCTCGAATTTCCGGGAAAGTGATATTGGTCTGATGGCAGGCAACGCCTCGTTGTTCACCGCCAATCAGGTTCCTTATAACCTGCTCCAGCGCAGGTACGAAGGAGAACATTTAAAAAAATGCGAAAGGGCCGGTATCGGTTACATGGCCTACGCGGCCAGTGCCCGCGGCCTGTTAGCCGACCGAATCGATGAAGAAGCTTTAAAGGCACCCGCCCGCCGGGAATATTACCTGTATCACCATCCTCAATTTACTGATTCGAAAATCGTGCGCCAGACTGTTCATGAAGTTGCACAGGAAATCAATACGGCTCCCATCAACGTGGCGCTCGCTTGGGTGATCCAGCGAAAAAATATCATCACCACTGTGGTCGGATCGCGCAAACCGGATCAGGTGAAGGAATTTTGTGCCGCCGGAGACCTTACGCTGACTTCCGACCAGCTCGAACGACTCGACAACGCAAGCGCCCTGTTTCATTCAGCCAGTGGTACCTTTGTCTGATAACGGATGAAATCTGCAGGATTGCCCTTTGCAGTCTGTTAATCCATACAGCGGTTAACGGGCGGGTTTTCCCGCACAATTCTACTAATCTCACGCAAAAAAACAGGGTTAGAGGCGTAAGCCTCTAACCCTTTATATTGAGTGGTGCCGGGGGACGGAATCGAACCGCCGACACGAGGATTTTCAGTCCTCTGCTCTACCGACTGAGCTACCCCGGCTTGTTGTGCATCTCTGGTTTCGACTGAGTACAGGCGAAGTTAGGGAAATTATCACAAAGGCCCTACCCTGTCAAATGGATTCCCCACCTGGGTATTTCCCCTGAAAATATTGTTTTTTTTGGTATAATTTCCGGGACAATGTGCGCCCGTCCACCTCTCTCCCTCGGCCTCTCTTATGCTGGTGCTCACCCGGAAAATCGGCGAAAGTATTGCCATTAACGACAACATTCGCATCACCGTGCTGGAGGTGAAGGGTAAAACCGTCCGGCTGGGAATTGAAGCCCCCGGTGACGTCAAAGTGCATCGGCAGGAAATTCTGGTAAAAATTCTGGAAGAAAACCGCCAAGCCGCCGCCGCAGGATCCTTTGATCCCTCCCTGGTCGGCCGATGGGCCAAGGACCAATTGCAATCATGAAATACCATTCGAAACGTTTCGGCGAATTTGAAGTCACCGACGACGCCATTCTGAACATTCCCGAAGGCCTTTACGGATTCGAGCAGGAAACGCGGTTTGCCCTTCTCCCGCTCGATCCCCATGTCGACTCCCCGCTGGAGTGGTTGCAGTCCCTTGCCACCCCGGAACTGGCATTCGTGGTCGCCGACCCCGCCCCTTTCGCGCCGGACTACACAGTGACGCTGAACCCCGAAGACAGGCGCGCCATCGGCCTGGCGGATGACGATACGTTTTACACCCGTGTCATTGTGACGATTCCGGAGGATTACCGGCGGATGACGGGCAATTTTCTGGCACCGCTGATTATTCATCCGCGACTGAAAACCGGCAAGCAATTGGTACTGACCCGCCCGGATTACACCACCAAACACCCTCTGCTTCCCAACGCCGTACGCGACAACTGATCGCTCCGCCCAGGCCGCCCTCTGGCGAGGGTGGCAACAATTATTCGGAATCAGTTTTTGGAGACGCCAAAACGGCGGAGGTGTTCTGCCATTTCCTCCGTGGAGCTGTGGACGTCGAGATAAATATAACTGTGGCGCACCTTGGAGTTTAACGCGAAATTCACCCGCTCGAGCCGGGCGCCATCGATAAACATGACATCGGTGAAGGGAGGAGCCACGCGGTACTCGCGATGCTCCCGCACAAACGAGATAAACTTCTCGAATCCCTGCGCGCAATCCGCGGACCGCAAACCTTCCAGATCGCATACGGCACGCAGACCGGTGGAATTATTTTTGGTCCGCTTCTCCAGCTTTTCGGCGAGGGTGATACTGACCTGCATTTGAGACTGATCGGGTTTTTCAGAAAACACGCGAATGATTTCTGCGGGTGTAAGATCGTAGCGGAACACGTCATCATGATCGCTTTTAATCAGCGTGTTGTATTTGTGAACCGTCACCGTGCCCCAGAGTTTTTGCCGCATTCCCGAATCCTTGACCGCTTCATTAAAATTTTTCGCGCCTTCCAGGCATTCATCCTGTACCAGACCCGGGTCGCAGAAAAAGTTGGGTAGATTCAAAGCCTTAAATGCCTTGCCGTATTGTTTTTGTATTTCCGCATAAACCTTTTTCTGGCGCTTCCATTCCTCGGCGGCAGGATCCTGAGTCAGTCGCCCGGCCATCGTCTCAACCGTATCATCGAATTTCAAGGTCAGCACAGCGGGATCTTTTTCCGTAAGATGCGAATCGGTGACGGCGACCGCCGCCCACGATATGCGGCTCATGGCGCGGCCGGGTTCCACTTCCGCCAGGGTTTGATAGCCGCGCAGACACTGTTCGTTGGAAATCTTGAAGGTGCAATACAACTGCCGGATATGCAGGCCGGATTGGATCTGTTTTTTCAGGTCTTGAACCTTTGCGATAAACCGCTTCTGCTCCTCCAGCGGAGGATTATCACGCAAAGCCCGAACCATATCTTCTTTCGTTGCGTCCCACGGCACCAACAGGGACTGAAACCCGCCGCTCCGCAGAAAACGGGTGCTGATGCCAACGATTCGCAAACCGGCATCCGGCACTTCCTCAAGGGCGGATGAAAGGGTGGTGATTCCAGTCAGGCATTGACGGACCCGTTCCGCCTCATCCGCGTTTGAGCCGATGTTAATAATGAAGGGAAAACATTCCAGGCTGGCTATGCCCCGCGTTTCCTCCAATTCCATTTTTTGCAGCGACAGGACATTGAACACATTGGCGGCTCTCCCCGGAGCCGGGAGTAAAAGCAACAGGAAGAAAGGTATTGCGACTAAAAGACTGAGCAAACGGCGCATGGGACCTCGGGATTGGGTTGGACTTCCTCCATAGTGTCAAATTTTTTCGGGCAGAACAAGCTGAAAGGAGTAGAGGTCCGGGGTATCAACCGTCTCTTCGCTTGAGGATTTCGTCAAGAGTTTTTTGGAAGGTATCCGCTTGCGGACCCCCCAGGCGGATCGCCTGATGGATGACGATCAGGGCCTCTTCGGGGCGATCCAATTCCATCAATACGTGAGCAAGGTTATTATGGGCCGCTCCCATTTGCGGAGCGACATCGACCGCTTGACGAAACGCTTTCTCCGCTCCCGCCAGGTTACCCAGGGCATAGCGGCTGTTGCCGAGACCAATCCAGGCCGTCGGGTTGCGCGGCCAGCGGACCGCCGCCCTGTCATAAGCCTGTTCCGCCTCGGGCCAGCGTTGGGTCTGCTCCAGTCCGATAACGGCTTTGAGATAAGTTTCTTCCTGGACCGTGGCTGGAAATGTTTCCGG
This sequence comes from Nitrospinota bacterium, assembly GCA_029879645.1. GTDB lineage: Bacteria > Nitrospinota > Nitrospinia > Nitrospinales > Nitrospinaceae > SZUA-226. Next base: position 43,232 of record JAOUPX010000002.1, on the reverse strand, counting down.
GGAAAGCGTCACGATGGCCCATTGCCCTCCCGGCTGCCAGGTTTGAGTAAACTCGTCGACCGACAGCACTTCCCTCTCTTCCAGACCGGAGTGCAAAATGATTTGATGCTTATTAAGATCGTAACCGATGACTACTGCGTAATGCCAACTCGTCCGGAACCACGAATCCAGTTTCTGCAAGACAATAACGGGGTGACCTCCGGCGACTTCCCTCAATACATCTTCAATGCGGTGAATCGGGTAGGCAATGCGGCCGTGACGGCGTGCCGAACCGATCATATCCGGCGGCAGGCTTCCCTCTCGACTCGGGGTATAAACTTCGGGTTTCAATTCTTCGGGGGTAACGGAAACACCGGACCACTCCAGGGTCATGGCCAGGGATGCGGGACCGCACTGGTATTTCCCCTGGGCATGGAACGGGACTTCCGTAAGTTCAGTCCTATGGGGAATATCAAGAGATGCAGGCAGTTCCACTCTCGGCGGAGACGTAGCGCAACCGGTCCAACCCAGAAAAATCAAGGCGATCCATAGAAATTCCCGCAGATATGGGGAAACAAACCTTCTCATCACTTTTACTTAAATAAAGATGAGCCAGCAGGCCGCCAGACAACCCATTACCAGCAAAGCTACGATAATGGTGAAAATATAACCCGCGTCCTTCTCCCCTGACATTCTCCAAAGAGGATCACCCGCGGCGGCATACTGTTCAACTTGATCAATGATCAGGGCGACCTCATCATCGGTCATGCTGTTGACCCGATTCAACGCCTCGGCACCGGACACGCCATATTCCTGCAGGCGTCCCCGCACTTCCTCGCGCAACACCATGGAAGTCAGCCACTCGCGCTTTTGAGCGTTGTTGGTCAGTGATTGAATCGCTTTCTGGGTGCTCAGCATTTCCGCCTGGGCAACGGTGGGAACCCAGAGCATGGTTGCGGCCAAAAAATAAACTCCCAAAATTCGAACGGCGTTTTTGAATGGCATGATATTTTTCCCTGGCAAGACTTATTGAATCCATCCGGCAGGAACGGGAACCCGCCGGGCATGTGGGCATCCCATTTCTAACCCGATTCCACCTAAAAAGCAATCTTATCTGCTGTGTTTTCCCCCTGAGGGAAAACCCGTTACATACCCTGTCGGAATTTGATAAAGCCTTAAAATTCTTCAGCATACCAATCGCTGCGGGTCGCGGGTAGCGGGGTGCGGCCGTGATCCGATTTCGCCATCAGGGTCTGAAACAAATGCAGGTTCCCCATGCTGAAATTGTGAGCACAGGCGGTCATATACAACTTAAAAATCCGCCAGGTCACTTCGCCGCAAATTTTCCGGATGGCTTCCTGCCTCCGCTCCAGGTTCTCCACCCACAGCCTAAGGGTCTGCGCATAATGCTCGCGCAGGTTTTCCACATCCCGAACTTCGAACCCGGTGTCCTCAGCAAGGTTAATGGTCTTTTTTAGAGGCACCAGGTCGCCATCGGGAAAAACATAACGGTTCATGAACGATGTTGCATTCGGTTTTAACGAGTAGGCGCAATCGACCGCGATGCCGTGATTGAGAAACAATCCCCCCGGCTTCAGCAGGCGCCAGGTGGTTTGAAAATAAACATCGAGAAAAGTATGAAAATGTTCGACCGAACCGACAGAAGCGATTTTATCGAAGCGTTCGGTCCCCGTCAGATCCCGGAAGTCGACCAACTCCACCCGGCATTGAGAGGTCAGTCCCTGCTCACGAATCCGTGCCCGGGCAAACTCGGCCTGCTCCCGGCTGAGGGTGATACCCAGCGATTGAACCCCGTAGTGTTTGGCGGCGTGTAGAATCAAACCGCCCCAGCCGCATCCCACATCCAGCAGAGTTTCACCCGGTTTCAACATCAACTTGCGGCAAATATAATCCAGCTTGTGAATTTGGGCATTGGTCAACTCCTCTTCCCATGAATGAAAATAGGCGCAGGAATACTGCATCGAATCGTCCAGCACCTTTTCCCAGAAGGGGACCGGAAGATCGTAATGAAAACTGATGGCCTTGCGAACCCGGTCCCGGGCCGATGGATCGCCATTCACCGGAACCGCGGCATGAGATTTATAAGCCTTGTCGGTCGCCGGCAAGGACAACATCCATTTGGCGAAGGGAATTTTCTCCCGCCAATTGAGATGGATTCCGGCCAAAACTTCCCGGAGTTTCAGGGCCGCTTCCATGTCCCCTTCGATATCCAGGTCTTTAAACACATAGGCTTCACCCAATCCCAATTCGGTCGGGTGCCACAATAGCTTCCTCAAGGCACCCGGATGATTAATGACCAGGGTAAACCGACGTGTTTTTCCAGGGTCGGGAGGTAGATACGATCCATCCCAGAGCCGCACACCAAAATTCCGCTCCGAATGGCTGGCAAAAAGATTCTTAAGGAAAGCTAGAGATTGTTTGGCTTTTTTGTCATCTTCACTCAGTTCGATCGTATTCATGACTCCTCCTTGTCAAAAATAAGGTCCCTGTTACGTAAAGTGAGTAATTACCAGCTATGTCCAATGAACCGTTTATAAATCTTTGAGTTCAATTAATTTTTAATATTCCGTTTAATGTTAAATAGCTCTCTAAAATTTTTTTCTTTAACTCAATTGCGGTCTGTGAAATTTAAAATATTTTTTCCAAATAAAATTACTGAATACGCGGAATACCGAACCCGCAAACGTCAATATAAGGATTTTTGACAAAGAGACAATAGAATATTAAATATTTTACAAAATATTTACAATTCAAACGTCGACCCAAAAGACATTAATATCTTTAAAATCAAATAATTATAGACCTGGAATGGAATTTGGTAAGACGAAAGTGTCGGGGTGTTTATTCGGTTTGGGCGGCAAGAAACATGGATTGGCTCAAGGTCTTAAAGAACTTTTGATACAAATCCGGGTCTTCCACTGCGCGAATGTTGTATTGAATACTGGCACGCACCCTGAGCTGGGTCGTACCTTTGGGGCGAATAGTTATAGTGATCCGGGTGAGGTCGTTACGATACTGAAAGGGGCCATAGGTCCGGTAATTCCTCGAAAACAGAATCAAACTGTCCGTTTTGTAGTTGTAGTAAGTCGGATGATCCTCCCAGCCCCCGCTGTGATGAAACATTTTTTTTCCGGACAACACCCACAACTCATCATCCAACACATCAATATCGAAAAACAGGTCCTGAAGGGTATGGACCACCGCCCGCATGGTTTTTTCCTTATCCGTGGTATCAAAGATCCGAGTCTGAAGGGCGCGCATTTTAACCTGGCTGTCTTCCGACATCAGGACCTGGCTCTTCGAGTCCCACTGGATCTCGGCGCCCCACTGCATGGCGCATCCCTGCAAAAAGATACTGGCCGTCAGGAGCACACAAGGCAAAACCCTTTTATTTTTAACAGAAAGTGATCTCATTAGCTCTCAGGCGATAAACCAACTATAAAAATTTTTACCCCGTGGGCCTTTACCCGTTCAGAATTCAGTTTTCTCAGCCGGGAAGAAACAGTGACCGCTGGACAGCGGCAAAAAAGTTTTGGTAAATTTTCGGATCTTCAATGGGTTTGGTGTTAAGAATGGCATTGACCCTCACTTCGACCTGGCTGTCGCCTTTCGGTCGGACCGTTACGGTCAATTCCACAAATCCGCTATAGCCCTCTCCTGCAAACTTGCCGGCAGTGACCAGTCCCATGGGTCCGTTGGCGCGTTCCACGATAAAGCCCAAATCCTGCAATGCGGCAACCACGCCGCGCATCACTTTTTGCTGATCATTAAAGTCAAATGCCCTCGTTTGATAGCTCCGGATTTTCATCTGAGCCTCGTCGAGAGACAGCAGTTCCTTCGGCGGTTTGGGAGCTCCGGCACATGCCTGCAAGGAAAAGATTAAACCCAAGATGATCAGTATTTTTTTACGGCCGTTCACAATATTCCTCCCATCAGATTTCGTGAGCCTCAAGAAAAACAGACTTGGATAACTTGGCAAAAAACTGCTGGTAAATCATCGGATCATGGATCATTTCCATCTCCTGGATACCCGGGGGAATATGATGATCCCCACTTTGACCATGTCCCTTCCAAACCGTTCGATGGAAAACAATGCGCACTGTAAAGCGCGATGAATCACCTTCCACCGGACGCGTAGCCAGAGTGGCGGCGATCTGCTGATGCACATCCACCGGTGAAACGACCACCGTCTGGGCGAAAATACTCAATATCATCACCAAACCCTGGGCAATTTCCTGACCGTATTCCCGTGCACCCCGTTCCTTCATGGCTTTAAGGATCCCCATATCCGTGGAAACTTCTTGTATCTGGAAACCCAAATCCTGAAGCACCGCGGCGGAGGCTGACAACAATTCTTTCTCATCGGAGGTATCAAAAGTCCGGGTTTGCTGGGCCTTATACCTCGCGCTCTCGGGAGTCAGTTGGAAAAAGCTCTCCGGCGTAGCTGCAGGGGGAATACAGCCAGAGAACAGGATACCTCCCAGCAAAAGCAGGAAAACCCACCTGGAACCATGAGAAACCTCTCTCTTGAGAAGGTCTTTAGAACTGGCTGTAGTGATATTTGAAATCTCTAACTTTTTTATTCTCATCAAAGTAAATAATAATCGTCAAGGTTTTTTGAGTACTGGTGCTTTCATTCTGTCTACTACTGGCACCAAACAGGATCAGTGTTCCGTAAGCTGAATTGCGGGTATCTACCCGGTTGGAAGAAACCTTGTCATACATCCAAACCTCGCGCCGCTTTTCATCGGTAGTCACGATATTGGGCGAACCCAAAATAGCCGCCACATCCGAAGCAGGCATACCTTCCTTGATTTCTCCCTGCACCTTACCAACCGTTAAGTTGGTCGCGTTACCGTCAGGACCTGCATTGGTGGGATGGTTCATAATGCAACCGGATAAAATGATGGCGCTCGATAAAACAATCCATAAAAATTTTCTTTTCATTACAGGGTCTCCCAATTCAAAAACTTCATACATGATTACTACATAGGATAACCGAGTTTCCAGAATTTGAAACCCAATTTTAATGCGCTAAACATTTAGCTGGAAAATGATCTCTTGAGTTTACATTTACCTTAAACTCTGAATTCTCAAGATACTCTTCAGACTCAGACGTTTCAGGAAAAAGCCGGGGACAATAAGCGGTTTATCCCTTCAGCCCCTGGATCATCAAGTCCACAACCGACTTGGCTTCCAGCTCAAGTTCTTCAATGGTGATATTTTTGATAAAGTGCGGCAGGCGGAATTTGGTGGTCATGGCATAAATCGTGTTGGCGGTATGATCCACATCGGCGACTTTGAATTCGCCGGAGCGGTTACCTTCGGAAAGAATCTCGGACATGAGGGAATTTTGGACATCCCGGTGGCGCTCCACCAGATCCCAGCGCTCGTCAAGGATATAGTTCACGAGATCCTGAACATTCGGCTGTTCGACGATGTGGGAGTGCATGAACTTCAGTTTCTCCAGAACAAACGCTTCCAGCCTCTGAATGGGGCTCAGGCCGGGACGCTGGAGCACATCTCTTAAAATCTGTTCCGCCTGGGATATATATTGCTGGGCCACCCCCACACCGATATCAAATTTGCTCTCGAAATACCGGTACAGATTGCCGGCGGACATACCGCAATCTTTGGCGATTTCCACCATGGTTGTTTTGCCGAACCCATAGCGAACAAAGCGGTCGATGGCTTTCTCCAGAATCAGGCTTTTGATTTCCTCGGCCGTCGGATCACTGACGTTCATTTTAGGGCTCATCGTTCGCTGGGACCTCTGAAAGTTTTACTGAATAATAAATATAATGTTTAATCGTGGTCAACCTTTTTTTGATAATAATTTACAAGTACTTATTCTTTCTGTAAAAGCACCTGATGGGCGCCATACTTTAAATAGGTCTCCAGTAAATACTCATGACAGGACAGAATCATCACCTGCCTGTCCCTGGCAAAATCGCGTAAAATGTCCAATACATGATTCCGCCGGGTGTCGTCAAAATTGACCAATACGTCATCCATTACAATGGGCAAAGGTTCAGCCCGGGTTTCATAATCCTCGATCAATCCCAATCGCAAAGACAGGTACAACTGCTCCCGGGTGCCCCGGCTGAGCTGGACCGGACTTTTGAAGCCGCCAGTCTTCTGCACAATCCGAAATTCATCACTTTCCAGAGGTTTTTCCACTCCCTGATAATGACCTTCGGTGATTTGAGAAAACATCCGGCCTGCCGCCTGAAATACTTGGGGCTGGCGGTCCTTTTCATATTGCGACTTACCCCGGCTCAGCATTTCCAATGCAAGGGTGTAGGCCGCCCATTCACGGGCTTCATTCCTCAATAGTTCCTTATCGGCCTCCAATTCATTTTGCAGACGCGCCAAATCCTCTGAAGAAGCCATTTGGGAGGCTTCTCCACGCAACTGGCCGATTTGTTGATTCGCCCGGTCCTGTTCTTCCTGGAGATGTTCCAACTTCGAAACCACGTCCGTCAATTCATGCTCAAGCTGTTCCGGATTACTGCCGCGCATGGATTCCATAAAAGTTTGAAAAGACTCCCCCAGTCCCACTCGCTTTTGGATTCTCAACTGAAGGTCCCGAACGCATTGATCCAGGGATCGTTTTTCCTGAGCGCGGTGCCACTGCCGGATAAAATCTTCCTCGTTGTCCACTCCCGCGGACCGGAGCAAATGATTCCATGACTCGTTCTGGGCCTGAAGTTGGGCGACAATACTTTCCACCCGTCCTGTCTGTTCGCTGATCTGGGCATCCAGGTCCCTCGCCTGGCCAAAATACTTCTGGGTGTCATCGAACTGACGGCATAGGACTTCAATGTTCACCAGCAGGTCTCTTGTGAGACATATCTCACCGGCAAATTCCGCCAGGGTGGAAACCAATTCTGCGGCTTCATCCTCCTTTTTATTCATCCGTTCGATACGTTCATCCAGGTTCTTTCTCTGAGCCACCCAATTCTTGACTTCGCGCACCTGCAACTGGATATCCCTGAACCGTTCGGGAGAGGTTTCCGGATCGAGCCCTTTGTCCTGCACCCACTGCCGCCAGATATCCTTATCGATCTGCAGATCGTGCTCCGCCTTTTTCAACTTCTCCCGCAAAAGATTTTCCAGAAGATCTTCCTGGCTGTTCCCGGGTCGTGCCAGAGTTGCCCAGGCCAAAAGCCCCAGACCGAGCGCCAGCACAGCCCCGAAAATAATACTCAGTTCCATATTTTCATTGAATAAGGCGTAGCCGCCGGCCGATGCCCCGACGATCACCATCAGCCAGGAAAGAATCCGGACGCTATCCGGCCGTTCCTTCTGACGGGGGCGATCCGTCACCTGTTGTTCTTCATGAAGTTCCAAACGATTCTTCACATTGGAAACAAATTGTCCGGAATGAAACAAGGCCTGTTCCTGCTTTTGAACAAATTGTTTTTCGGAGTCGGACCATTCCAGATTCAAAAGAGCGGCTTCATTCCAGTCGCTTCCGATCCCCTCCATTTCAGACTGGATTTTCCCTTCCAACTGTTCACGCTCCTGCTGGACAGACTGCTGATCCGCCTGTGCAGATCGCACCAGCTCCGTAAGTTGCCGCAGCTGCATAACCTCGGTTTCCCGCTCCAGAAGGCGTTGATTGAAAGAAATAGAATCCCGCCTGGATTTCAATTGACGGAGCTTGGCGTTTTCTTCCTCAAGCCGTTGACTCAAATCCTCCCTTTTGGCCTGATTTTTTTCGAACGCCAGCATGCTCTCTTCTTCCATCTCCGGAACAGGAGCCATTTCCTTGAGGCGACTGGTTTTATCTTCCAGGTCGATGAAGTCGGGGAACAACTCTCTCTTCAATTCCAGGGTGCGCCGGTTTCCTTCCAGCTGTTCCATCCCGGACTCACCCATCTGGAGTTTTTTCTCCATCACCCATATCTTTTTATTCAATTCATCGTATCGATCCATTTCATTGGAACGGGCACGCAAATCCTCTTCCCGTTTTTTGATTTCTCCAAGTCTCTGGTTCATGACTGGGTTGGACCCGCGAAGCTTGAATATTTCCTCCCGCTTTCTGTTGATTTCTTTCTCCACACCGGTAAGGGACACCTGTCCCAGCCCCATTCCGGCTCCCAGCAGTTTGTTCTTAATTTCCTCTTCCATCAGAGAGTCCAGGTCCTGCAGTTCATCCAGCGCGAAGGCATAGATATTTTTGAAAATCTTGCGGGAGGCATGTCCGAGAAACGACTCCAGGTGTGCCTGCCCCGCGCCCTCCCTGTCCACGGCTTGAACTTTTACCTGCCCCTCCAGTGTGCCTCCTGCACGGGTTATAAAAATCTGTTCACCGTTGGCCATTTCACACATCAAGGACCCGGATTGTTCTCCGCCGTCCACTGGAGTGTACGCGTTCATTCCCTTCCGCTTTTTCTCAAAACCGAACAGGACCCAGCGGATGAATTCCAGCAGTGTGGTTTTCCCGAATTCGTTCCGGCCGTAAATCACGTTCAGGCCCGGCAACACCGGGGCCACCCGGAAATCGGAAAACTTGCCAAACCGTTTAATGTGAATTTCGCGAATTTGCATGAAGTAAATTAAGGTTGGTTTTGGATAAAAATATTCAGTCCCCACTCACCAATTCATCGAGTGTCAGGTTCCGCGCCTGGAGTAAAATCTCACGCAGTTCCTCATCGCTGAATTCAGGAAGCAGATGCCCCCCCTCCCAGGATTGAAACAACGGCTTGAGGGCTTCCCGGCATTGCGGAAGACTTTCCGGTTCGGCCTGCCGGCCGTAAAGCGCGATTAAATCCGCGATAAAATCCTGGCCCTGCGTCAAGGTATCGATATCGTAAGTTCCCCGCGTATGCAGTCGAAATTCCAGCCACAGCCCGGCCCGTCGGTTGGGGAAATTTTGAAGGACCTCATCCCTCAAACTGTTCAGGGTTCCGCCCTTATGCAAAAGCGGATGAACTTCCGTTCGCCCGGTGAGAGTCTGCCGAACCACCAGGCTTCTGCCTTCGGCCTGTTCCATCAGCATTTGACACTGGCCGATCATTTCTGCAACGACATCATCCGGCGTCACGCAGGACGAAAGATCCAGGGTGACTTCCATAAACCGGATCGTATCGGTGGCCATAAATTGAATATCGGGATCGGCCCCCTCCTTCAAAGTCACCAGATAACATCCTTTGGGACCCGACTCCTTGAAAAATCTTCCCTGCGAATTGCCGCAATACACGATCGCCGGATTGCTCCGCCGCATCACCTCGCGGGCATGAATATGACCCAGCGCCCAGTAATCCATTCCCCGCGTTACCAAATCATCCATTGCACAGGGCGCATACGGGTCGTGATCGGGATGGCCGCCGACATTGGCATGCAATACCGCCACCGCAAAACCAGCCTCCTGCTGCCGGTTGAATTGCAGGGCCAGATTGTCGAACACATCGCGCTGGTGGAAACTGGTGCCGTAAATATGGGCCAATGTACGTCCATCTTTTTTAACAGGAATAGAACTCACCCTGGAACCGGGGAACACATTTACCTTCTCAGGCCAATCCAGAGTCGTCGACCAGGTGTTGAGCGGATCGTGATTTCCGTGCGCGATAAAGGTGGGAATACCATGTTCAGACAAGGTCTGCAAACCACGCCGAAATTTGAACTGCGCCTGTAGGCTCTTATCCTCCCCGTCGAACACATCACCGGAAATCAGAACCGCATCCACCTGCTCCGATATTGCCAAATCAACAATTTTCAGAAACGACCGCAATGGGGCTTCGCGCAGGCGATCGGCCCAGTCGGGACGGATCGCGGAGAATCCTTTAAACGGGCTGTCGATATGCAGGTCGGAACAATGGATGAAACGAAAGGCAGTCAAAATAATCCTTTACTGAAATAGCGGAAGATCTAAAAATAAACCGACTGAACAGTGAGGCGTGGCTCGGTATCCTTTTTTAGATTACTATGATTGCAGGGGCAATTCCAACCTCTCTTTCCGGTTAATCAAAGGCTATGGTTGACGGCCTGCCGTTTCTTGCCTAGCATAGTCAGGGTGAATGCACCTCCATTAACAGGTCCTATCCCATGAATCCTCCAAACACAGACGGTCGGCCCCAGGAAATTCCCGCCCATCCCGCCATGGAATACAGGCGGTTCGGAAAAACCGGGGAGATGATTTCGGTCCTCACGCTGGGTGGGATGCGGTTCAAGGATGGCTGGAAACCTCCCCGCTCGTATCTTACCAAGGCCGCGATTCAAAACTGCCTGGAAACCACGCGAATGGCCTTTGAGGTAGGCATCAACCATATTGAAACCGCCTACGGTTACGTCAAGAGCGAACATCTATACGGCAAAGTCCTGAAGGAACTCGGAACTCCTCGCTCGCAATTCAAAATGATGACCAAGGGCGCCCCCATGACCGCCGATGAAACGCGCGCGCTGGTGGAGCAGCAACTGGAAGCCCTGCAATTGGACACTATCGATTTCTACGGCTGGCACGGAATTAACAATGAAGAACGCCTGCAAGCGGCCATCGCGCCCGGCGGGCCGGTGGAAACCCTGCACCGCCTTCGGGAGGAGGGCTTGATCCGCCATATCGGATTCTCCACCCATGCGCCCCTTCCCATTATTGAAAAAGCCATTCGGACGGACCTGTTCAGTTTCATTAACCTGCATTACTATTATTTTTTCCAGCACAACCGGCCCGCAGTGGAGTTGGCGAGGGAAAAGGACATGGGTATCCTCATCATTTCCCCAAACGATAAAGGCGGGCAATTGTGGAATCCGTCCGAAAAACTAAAAGAGCTGTGCCAGCCTTTGACCGCCGTTCAGTTCAACGGTCGCTTTTGCCTGAGCCATCCCCAGGTCACTACACTGACTCTCGGCATGCACGCTCCGGAACATTTCGATCAGAATCTCGCCATGCTGAATGATGAAAATTATTTTTCCGACAAGGATAAGGATGCGGTGGTAAAGCAGACGATGGACCAAGCGTCGCATTCTATTTCAGAATTTTGCACCTATTGCAGTGATTGCCTGCCGTGTCCTGAAAACATCAATATTCCTGAGATCCTCCGCTTTCGCAATCTGTTGGAGGGTTATGACATGCAGGCTTATGGCAAATATCGATACAATATGCTGGGCGGCAAGGGTCACTGGTTCCCCGGAAATTTCGCCTTTGCCTGCACCGAGTGCGGCGATTGCCTGCCCAAATGCCCCGAAAAATTAGAAATTCCGAAACTGCTATTTGAGACTCACAATCGACTGTTCGATCTTAAAGCATACTGGCGCTCCAAGATAGAGGCCTTCCTGATCAATAGTTATCGAACAGTTAAAGACATGTTTTTAAAGTTCACTTCATGAAGCCCCCTGAAACCCATTGAAAAACAACTGTTTTCAAAACAAATGCCCCGTCATTCCCCCCTCCCCGTAACACCTTTATTTTCAATAAGATTTAGACCGCGAAACGACGCATCGATTATCCGTAAATATTCAAAAAGTATAAGTAATTGAGTTTACTGCTCTAACAAGAGGGAGGATTGACGGTGATTGGCTTTTGGATTAGCATATACCATCACATTGATAGTCGAGGTAATTTTATATTCGCTCGTCGCACCAGAAATTACTGAAGACTCAGTTTTCCTTATAGCGAAAGTTTTATGGTTTCCACACTTTCTCAAGACGCCAAGTTCACTGACGCCAAAATACTGATCGTGGACGATGAACAGGGCAACATCCATGTCTTGAAAAGAATGCTAAGCTCGGTGGGTTATCACAACATTATCGCCACCACGGACGCCCGCTCCACTCCTGAAATTTATCAATCCAACCGGCCAGACCTTGTTCTTCTGGATATCAAAATGCCCGGATTCAGCGGGTTCGACGTTATGGAGGCCCTCAGGGTTCAGGAGCAGGAAAGTTATCTCCCCATCCTGGTGCTTACCGCTCAATTGGATCGCGAAACCCGGCTGAAAGCTTTAAAAGCCGGTGCCAAGGATTTTGTCAACAAGCCCTTTATGATGGATGAGATGCTGGCCCGCATCAATAATCTCCTGGAAGTCCGGATGTTGCATAACTCCGTCCACAATGAGAAAAAGACACTTGAAGACCGGGTTATTGAGAGCTCCCATGAGCTTCGGCAATACCAGGTGGAAATCATCCACCGGCTGGCCCGGGCGGCTGAATACCGAGACAACGAAACCGGCATGCACGTTATCCGCATCAGCAAGCTGTGCGAACGCCTTGCCCAAGGAATCGGCCTCAGCGAACATGAATGCCACCTCATTCACCACGCCAGCCCCATGCACGATATCGGTAAAATCGGTATTCCCGACCATATCCTGCTTAAACCCGGCAAGCTGACGATACAGGAATGGGCTGTCATGAAAACCCATGCGGAAATCGGCGCGCTGATCTTATCCGGAAGCGATTCAGAATTTCTTCAAATGGCTGAAATCATCGCCGGCAACCACCACGAACGATGGAACGGCACAGGTTATCCCAGGGGCTTGAAAGAGGAAGAAATCCCGTTGGTGGCGCGCATTGTAACAGTCTGCGACGTGTTTGACGCCCTGACCAGCGAACGGCCGTACAAAAAGGCCTGGTCCATTGAAGATACTGTAGAGGAAATGAAAAGCCAGAGCGGCCAACTGTTCGACCCCGAAATCCTGAAAGTTTTTCTGGAACTTTTACCCGAAATGTCCGTCATCAGCCAGCAATTCTCAGACAGCTCCCAGCCCATCCCACGGACTCCACCCAAAATTCACTGATTCAGATTCCAACCATCTCTTCCGATCAGGATAAAGGTCTCTCGTCTTTCGGGTTTACCCGGCAGGCATCCATCAATCTTTGCGCATTCGGATACGTATCATCTACTTTGAGAATTTTTTCGAGGTAGGGAATCGCTTTGCCGCACCGCAGGGTTTTGAAATATATTTCCGCCATGATGAATTGAAAATGAATATCATCGGGCTTCACCATTTCAAAACGAATTCCGGCGCCGATCACTTCTCTCGGCTCACCCCGTCCCCGGTAGCTGAACAAGGCGCTTTTCAATGCTTCCTCATTCATGGGATCGTTCTCCAAAATCCGGCTGGAATATTTGAGGGCCCTCCCATAATCATTCTTCATATTGTAAAACTGAGCCAGGGCGTTCAACAAACTCAAGTCTTCCGGTTTTTCTCTCACCTGGCCGATCAATTCGATCAAAGCGATCTCCTGCATGACCGTCCGCATTTGGCTCATATCATTTTTAGCTGCCGCTTCCAGTTTTGCCCGCGCCTCGCCCCAACGTTCCAGCTCCAGGAGGTTGTATCCCATATACAAATTAGCAATCCCCTGCCTGGGTTCACGCTCCAATACTTTCTCCAGGTATTCCACACTGCGGGCATACTCCCCTATCTGATAAAACGCATGCCCCAGGTTCAGTAGAATATTGAGGTTGTCGGGTTCCTTCCTCTGTTGTTCGAGCAGGCGATCGATCTGCCCCCTGCCCGCCTGCAGGTGATAGCGCGGTAAATCGCCGTCGCCGGATAATTCAATAGCCTCCAACAACAATCCCCGGTTGGAATACATGACCCCGCGCTGATACAAATCCATGGCCCGGTACTGCCGCTTGAAATGTTTCGTCCCCTCATAATCCATGCCCGCAATCCGCGGCAACACCTCCTCCACGGGAGTGCGGTTAAACACCAGACGTTCCAGTCCGGGGGACCCGATGACCTTTCCGTAATCGAGATAAAACTCGATACGCGGCCGGTTGTCGGTAATCAACGGGCGGCCTTTGGAAATCGCCTCCATCTCCTTTTCCAGAAACCAGATACTACTGAGCAGACTATGGACGTCGGAAATAAAAATATCCTGCAGGGCCTTCGCCACAGCAGGTTCCGCCATCCGCGCTTTTAACTTTCCGAAATCGATTTGAATCGGCTGATCGGAACCGATCACCATCATCTCGTTGGCAACCGACATCCACGCGATGGCATGTGGAAACACGGACAGGAAAGTTTTGAAGTGCATGTCCACTTCTTCGGCGCTCTGGCTGTGCAGGGGAATCCATTGCGCCATGATGCCGCCCGGCTTCAACCGGTCGCGTGCCGCCTCATAAAAATCCTGGGTGTATAAATTTACGGTAAACGCAGTGCGCGGCGGCGGTGGCTCGCCGGTAATCACATCGTACTTTTTTTGCGTCGTCAGAAGAAAATTGCGTCCGTCCTGTACCACAAAATTGACCTTGGGGTTGTCCGCCACATCATGGTTCTCGGTTTGGAACGAAGGCGCGGCCTTCAGTACGCTGGAAGACAACTCGACGCTGTCCACCTGCCCGACGATGGGATGAATCCCCGCCGCTCCGGTGGTCTGCCCGGTTCCGAAACAGATCACCATCACGTCCTGCGGATTATCGACCAATAAAATCGGAACATGCGCGAGCAATTTCATGTAACGGGTTGCGATGGAATTGGAGGCCGACATCGATATGCCGTTGGTGATCAGCCGCTTGGCGGTGGGATCGAGTATTCCGTATCCGTCCTTGAACACCGCCACGGTGTCCGTCAACCCCTCTTCGAAATACATCAGTTCGCTCAAGTCCCGCTTGCCGGCGCTGTCGCGCATGAAGAACCGGTCGAGCAGGTTCCCGGGCAGAACCACGTTCAAAGCGATGACTGCCACAACCGTCACCGCCGCCACTCCTTTGCGCAAAGCAGGTGTGGAATAATCCCCCGTGCCGAACAGCCACGGCACCGTCAATAAATTGAGCGTCGCCACCACCATCAGGCTCTTTTCCGTTCCCAGCCAGGGCAGGAACACAAACCCTGCCGCCAGCGAACCGAAGATGGCGCCCAGCGTGTTCGACGCATAAATCTGGCCGGTGCCGCCTCCGACATGTTCATGGTCGCCCGCCGCCAGTTTGATCAACACCGGAAAACTCATCCCGAACAACAGGGTCGGGAACAACATCAGCATGGCCGAATCCTTGAAGTAGTGCAAAAAGGTTTTTCCGGGATTCGTCAGGCTGTAACTGTTCCATGGGGCCGAAAGCAGACTCTCCATCGAAAACAAGGTGAACAGCACATAAAGCCCGATGCCCGCCTGCAGGGCGATCAACACTGTTCTCATTGAAGACGTGCGCGCCATCAGCGGCACCACCACCAGACTGCCGATGCAGATGCCGAGCAGGAACACCGCCAGCATCAGGCTGAACGAGTACACGGTGCTGGCGATGCTGAACACCAGCAGGCGCGTCCACAACACCTCATACGCCAGGGCGGTAAAGCCGCACACAAACGCGATCCCCATCCACAGTTTTTGCCCGGCACTCAGGGTCACCGTAGGCCACTCGAAGCGGGGTAAACGCCACGGTGTTTTTTCGCCGGGATGCTCTTCCTGATAAATGCGGATACAGCCGATGCCAATGAGAAGGTTGGCGCAGGAAGCGAACAACGCCGTCTGCAAAACTCCGAAGGTGGAAATGAACAAGAAACCGGTCAAAATGCACCCCACCGCCGCACCCAGGGTGTTAATGGAATACAAATAACCGATCTGGGTTCCCAGGCGGGTGTTGTCGGTCACGTAATATTTGCTGATGATGGGCAAAGTCGCGCCCATGAAGGTGGTCGGGATGAACATCAAAAGGAACGCCAGCGCCGCCTTGATGGCATTGAACAATACCGGCGAATCCGGAAGCCAGCGGTGCATCCACGCGTAAAACACATCGAATTCCGAAAAAATCAGGGACAACACGGCGCTGGTGGCGAAAATAAGGAGCTCGACCCGCCCGTAAACAAGCAGGGGCGGGGTTTTTTCCTTCTCCGCCACGGCGCGGTCGATCATGTGGCCCCAGACATAACTGCCGAATCCCAGACCCGCCATAAACGCCGATAGAACAATGGATACCGAGTACACCGTGTGCCCGAACACCAGGGTCAGCTGGCGTGTCCAGATAATCTCGTACACCAGGGCGGTGATCCCGGAAATGAAAAAATAGATGTAAGCCAACCGCGAGGGTTGGGTGACTGTGCTCACGTTCAAAAATCCCTTAAATGGATTGACATTAAACCGGTGTTTCAGTAGTTTTAAGGACAGGGAAACCCCCAGCAACCATAAATCAAAATGCGGGTTTTGCCAAGCCCGAAGCAAAAGGAAGTGAAGTATGGCCGAAGATTATACCGCACACGAAAAAGAAATTGAGGCATCGGACCGCGTCGACCACCCGTACGCCGACGAGATGGGAGTGGAATGGACCGTCGAGGCCTGGGAGCGCGTCAAGCACGCGCCGGAGTTCGTGCGACCCGGCATCCGCAAACTCATGGTCCAGCGCGCCGTCAAGCGCGGCTTCAAATACATCACCTCCGACTTCCTGACGGAAATCCGCAACGAGTCGATGATGCTGGTTTCCAAGCGCGTCAAGCAGTTCGGTTTCGAGGAGCTGTCGATGGGCGCATTCGACGTCGCCAAACAGAAGATGTCCGAGAGCCCGCGCAAGGTGGAGGTCATCGAAGAGATTCAGGACTTTCTCGCCCTGCGCACCGAGAAAAAGGAAGATATCGTCGACAAGTTCAAGAATTATATGGAAACCGCCCCGACCAGCGGCATGCCGTGGTCGAAGGAAGCCATGGAAAAAATGGAGAAGGTGCCGCCATTCGTGCTGGGCATGGCCAAGCAGACCATCGAAGGCCGCGCCCGTCAACGGGGCGATAAGATGATCACGCCGGACATCATCGACGAAGTGTTCTCCAACGTCATGCCCGCCTCCGCCAAGGAAGCGATGGGGATGGAAGTGACGGAAGAGGACAAGCAGAGGGATGTCGATTACGAGACCCAGCAGGGGGAGGAGCCGGATTTTGAACTCACCTGGCACGACGACGCCAAGGCCAAAGTCATGAAAATCCCGATTCCGTTCATCCGCGACATGGCGATTAAGCGCATCGAAGCGGAAGTCAAAAAAGAAAACGTTACCGAAGTTTCCATGGAACTGTTCGACAAATACCGGTTTACGTTTTAAACTCCCCCTTTGTGAAGGGGGCCGGGGGGATTTAGCGGCGCGGGGCCAATTTTAGGCTCCCCTCCTTCCAAGGGAGGGACTGGGGGTGGTTGATGATTCACTTCCTTATAGTCACCCTGAGCCTGTCGAAGGGGGACACGGTTAGTCGAAAGGTAACAAAACAAACTTAATTGAGGAAATTTTATGACCTTTGCAAATATAGACACTTTATTGATTCTCGGAATACTGATACTCACCGCCGGCCTGTGGCTGGTCCGCAAAAATTCCCCGGCCCCCATTAGAATCAAAAAAGAATATAGGAGGTAATTTCTTCTAAAACACCGCCCACCTCTGCTGAGGTTGCCAGGGGAACGGCTGCCACCTACAAAATTTTCTCCCCCACTTTGATCACCTTCTTGGCCAGCGGTGCATAATCTCCCCCTTTGACAATCATAAACACAGTCGCTGGAATATCAATTTGTCCGCCCACCGATTCCATAACCTTCTCCCAATCTTGAAACCATCCTTTGTATTTAAAGGCAACGATATAGACCGGATCATCCGTGTAATACCTCACGCGTTTTTGCGCCAGCCAGGCGTCCGTCACTTTAGGGTTCAGGGAAAGCATTTCCAATAATTGCTTTTTATACGCTTCGGATATATCGGGTTGCTTGTAGGAATCCTTCACCGAGCAACCCTCCCGCTCGGCTTCCGCGCCCTGATCGATCTCCATCTGTTTCACGGCCCGTTTATACCATTCCTCGGCTTCCTGTTTGCGCCCGGCTCGTTTAAAAAAACCATAGGCCTCTTCGCAGGCGCGAAATCTCAGACGCATCTCCTTGGCCGCTTCCTTGAAATGCGCGACACAGGACTCATCATTTTTTTCGGATAGGATATCGCCTATGACAAAACTAACGTCGCGGTCACCCGGATGCCTTTTTTGATACTCTTGGAAAAACGGCACAGGATCTTTGTCCGGGCGGAACTCCCTCGTCAACCGGGCTTTATCCCAAAGTTCATCATCCGAAAGGGATTCGGTGCTCCGGCTTTCCAGGGTCTGGAGGGTTTTCATGCTCTTCGCGGCATAATCATATCGCTCGCGCCAACCCTCGGCGTTATGCTTTTTCCAGTCGGCATCGAAATCTTTTAAAATTTTTTCAAAGTTTTTCCCCAGCCAAACCTTCGCCGCAGAAACTTCTGTTCTCTTGAACGGCACGGACTTTTCACCCAGCGCTTTTAACCGGTCCCGTAAGGCGGGATGGGTGTCGTGATACTCTGTTTCCTGCTTCATTTCTTTAGCAAAGCACTCCTTGATGTCCCGGGTCGCCTGACTGTTTTCGGACAGGAAACTGGACATTCCCTGGTACGGGTGATCCACGGGTTGCGGATGTGTGTCTGCCTTCTTAAAAAAATGTTTCCAGTAATGCTCCTCCACATATGGCGCCGCCACATTAACCCTCACCAGAGCCTGGCTGGCGGTGAGGGTGGAGGTGAGTTCGGCAGAAATCGCGTCGGCTTCGTATTCATTATCTCGTGCCAGGGCAAACGAATAGGCTGAAAACCGTGGAACATACCAATCGAAAAACCGCCTCAAAATTCCTGTCCCAAATCCATCGGAACCATCAAAGGTATCCATGACTTTTTGCCAGGTGATCCGCACCCGGTAAATCCATCCGGAAAAACGACTGTGATTGTTGGAGAGATGACCGAATTCATGCGCCAATACCGCTTTGGCTTCTTCGGGAGATAAAATTAATAACAGCTCCAACCCCAACGTCAATGTATTCTTCTGCCACCCGAAAACACCCAACCGGGGCGTTTGAATCACCGAAGCATTCAACTCAGGATTGAGTAAGACCTGATGCACCGGAAGGGCGTCCAATTGCTTCCTGAGTTGATCAATGACCTTGAACAACTCGGGGAACTCTTCACGCGTAAGCTCGTAGCCTTGGGGTGCGTCAAATCTCACCCACAGAGATTTGATCAGAACCCACGCCAAAATCACTAATGGAATGATTAGTTTTTTCTTAAGTAGAAGAATCGCAAAGGTACTGCTTTTCAGCGCAAACCAGACGGAGCCACCGATCACAACCAGCAATGCCACCAGGATCAGACCAATCGCCACATAACCCAGAGCTGCGAACATCAATAATTTAGATTGATACCCCTTCTGGTTATCTTTAACTTGCTGTTCCGACCGCTGGACCAATTCAACAAACTGCTCATGCGTCATAGACATGGAAACTCACTCCTCAACACTAATTCACACAATTCCCCCAGGGAAAAGATCCCTTCCGCATAATTTTTATCCGTACTCTTAATTTAAAGGAAAATTCAGATTCAGCAAGCCCGTTTTTGGTCAAATATTTCTCAAGGCCTGTCATGAAATACTTTTCATCAAGGTGGCTGCAACTCGATGCCCGGCGGGGTCAGATAGAAATTCACTTAAGAAGGGGAATTACAAAGATATTGAATGGCAGGTCCGGCCAGGAAGACTTATAACCCCGTCGGATAATCTAAAAATTCGGTAGCGAGGCCGAATTGTTGTTCGAGGTGTTTGCCGACGGCCTGGACGCCGCCGGTCTCCGTCGCGTAGTGGCCGGCGAACATGAGCACGCATCCGCCTTCGATCGCTTCGTGATACTGATGATTCTCCCCTTCGCCGGTGATGTAGCAGTCCAGCCCCTCCTTCACCGCCTGGCCGACAATATCCCCCGCACCGCCGGAGACCAGTCCGATCCGCTCGACTTCGCCCTCGCCGATGACCTTGACGGGAGCGCCCAGTTTTTCTTCCAACGCCTGGGCTAACTGCTTTGAGGACTGGCGTTTTACTTTTCCCTTGAGGCCGATGAGTTGCCCTTCGTATTCGCCAAACGCTTCCGGGTGTTCGAGGCTGATTTTCTCTGCCAGGGCGCGGTTGTTGCCAAGTACAGGATGCATGTCCAACGGCAGGTGGGCTGAGTACAGCCCCAGGTTGGCCCGCATCATGGCCGACAGCTTGTCGTAATGCGGTCCCCGCACGGGTTGCAGTCCGCCCCAGAAAAGGCCGTGATGCACGAACATCATCTGGCAATCGCGCTCGATGGCCATATCGATGGTCGCCCGGCACGCGTCCACCGCCAGGCCCACTTTGCGGATGGTCCCGGTATTCTGCACCTGCAGGCCGTTCACGGCGCGGGAGGAATCCTTGATATTTTCGATATCCAATAGCTGGTCGAGGTAGCGGGCGATCTGTATAATGTCCATGTAAAGAAGTATAGCAAATTCGGGAAAATCCTTCGACAGGATCACAGAATAAAACCGGACGAATTTAATTCAATAAACCCTCTCCCCTGGTGGGAGAGGGCCGGGTGAGGGAGCACATGTCATGCTTCGACAAGCTCAGCATGACATTGGAATAATATGACCGCATTTCTGATACGCAACATAGGCCAGCGGCTGATCCTGCTGGTGTTCATCTCGATCATCGCGCATTCGGTGGTCCACCTCGCCCCCGGCGACCCCAGCCTGGTGGACCCGATGAACCCGCGCATGAAAGCGGAGGACATCGCCCGCATCCGCGCCGCGTTCCATCTGGACGACCCGCCGCATGTGCAATACGCCTATTGGATGCGCGACCTGTTCACCGGCCAGTTGAAATCGTTCAAGGACAACCAGCCCGTTCTCGGGAAAATATGGGACCGGTTCCTCAACTCCCTGCCGCTGTTTCTGGTGACCACGCTGATCACCTGGTGCATCGCGTTCCCGTTCGGCGTGCAGGCGGCGATCAAGCGCGGCTCCCTGCTGGATAAGGGGGGAACCCTGTTGTCCTACATTCTCATTTCTTTTCCCGGTTTTTTTCTGGCGTACATCTGCATCATCGTAATGGTGAGGATATTTGACGTTCCGGTGATAGGCATCAGCACTTTCGGTTTTGAAGATGCGGGTCCCCTGTTTCAAACGATGGACCGAATCTGGCACCTCACCATCCCCGCGCTGATCTTCGCTTCGGGGAGCATCGCCGTGCTGTCGCGTTATGTCCGGTCGCAGATGCTGGAAGTGATTCACATGGACTACATCCGCACCGCCCGCGCCAAGGGTTTGTCGGAGGAAACCGTCATCTACAAACACGGACTGCGCAATGCGCTCCTGCCGTTCATCACCATGTTTGGCCTGATGATTCCCGGCCTCATCGGCGGTTCCGTCATCATTGAAACCATTTTTTCCTGGCCGGGACTGGGGCGGCTCGGATTCGAAGCCATCATGAACCGGGATTTTCCGGTGATCCTGACCCTGAACTTCATCACCGCCATTCTGACTCTGATCGGAACTTTTGTTTCGGACATTTTATACGCGGTGGCGGATCCGAGGATCAAACTGCAATGAGGAACCCATGGAACTAGCGGAACAAAGCGGCGGCACGCTTACTGAGCAAGAGATGAGCCCGATCCGCGAGAAGTGGAACATATTCCGGAAAAACCGGAGCGCGGTGCTCAGTCTGTGGTTTTTAATTTTCCTTTTCGCCCTCTCCATAGTCGCCATCCTCCTGACGAAGTACAGCGCCCCGTTCAGCCCGGCCACGGTCCGCCTGTCGGATAAATTCCTGCCGCCGCTGACGCCGTTCAAAAGCAATCTGGTCAAACCGGAGGACGCGCCGCCTTTCGGCATCTATCTGCTGGGAACCGACGAGCTGGGACGCGATGTCTTCTCGCGCATGCTGGAGGGAACACCCGTATCGCTCACCATCGGTTTTGTCGCCGTCGGCATCTCGGTTTTCGTCGGCATTTTTTTGGGAGGGCTGGCGGGATTTTACGGCCGCATTCGTTTCGGGTGGATGACCGTCGACACTTTAATCATGCGGTTTGTCGACATCATGTTATGCTTTCCAACTTTCTTTCTGATTTTAACGGTGGTCGCCTTGTTACCCCCCAGCATCTATAACATCATGATTGTCATCGGCCTCACCAGTTGGATGGGCACCGCGCGCCTGGTGCGCGCCGAATTTTTATCCCTGCGCGAACAGGATTACGTCCTCGCCGCGCGCAGTCAGGCCATCCCGGAAATGCGCATCATCTTTCAACATATCGTGCCGAACGCCATCGCGCCGGTGCTGGTATCCGCCACCATCGGCGTGGCAACAGCGATTCTGACCGAATCGGCGCTCAGCTTTCTCGGTTTCGGCGTGCAACCCCCCGACGCCACCTGGGGGAATATCCTTTCCGACGGCAAAGGCTTCATTTTTGACGCGCCGTGGCTGACATTTATTCCAGGCTTCACCATCCTGTTCGTGGTGCTGGCGTTCAACCTGTGCGGCGAAGGCCTGCGCGAAGCCTATAACCCCAAACTCCGCCAACAGCGGTGATCGGTGTAATTATTCCATGATCTACCTTCAAAATTTACAAAAGCAGTTCGGCCCCAAGATCCTGTTCGACGACATCAGTTTTCATCTGAGGCCGAAGGAACGTGTCGGGCTGATCGGCGAAAACGGCATGGGCAAAACCACGCTCTTTCGCGCCATCGTCAACTCGGAAGGACTGGACTCCGGAAAAGTCGTCCTGCGCAAGGGCGCACGCGCCGCCATGCTGGAACAGGAACTGGCCAGTTCCGGAGGCAGTGTGCTGGACCGGGTGATTCACGGCGACTCGTATTTCAGTGAAGTCTCCCGTGAAATGGAGCGTTTGGAGAACGATTCGGCATTTCACAAACGTTCCCCTGAGGAATGGAGCAAACGATACGGTCATCTCCAACACGAGTTCGAGCGGCTTGGCGGCTACGAACGCGAGGCCCGCGCCAAAACCATTCTTCTCGGACTGTCCTTCAAACCCGACCAACTGGACCAGCCTCTCGAAAAATTCTCCGGCGGCTGGCGCATGCGAGCCGAGCTGGCACGACTGCTTTTGCAGAATCCGGACGTGCTCCTGCTGGACGAGCCAACCAACCACCTCGACCTGCAATCGGTCATCTGGCTGGAATCGTTTCTTAAAAGCTACGACGGAAGTATTCTGCTCATTTCTCATGACCGGCGATTCTTGAACGCGCTGGTCGGGCGCATCATCGAACTCGACCGCGGCAAGCTGAACGTTTACACCGGAAACTACGATACGTTTGAAAGGTTGAAGGAAGAACGCATCGCCCAACTGGAAGCCGAAGCCGCCAACCAGTCGCGCCGGGTCGAGCAGGTGGAAAAGTTCATCGAGCGGTTCCGTGCAAAAAATACCAAGGCCACTCAAGTCAAAAGTAAAATGAAGATGCTGGAAAAAATGGACAAGGTCGAAACGTTCCAGCAATCGAAAACCATTCGATTCCGTTTTCCACAACCAAAACGCACCGGCCGCCTCGTTGCGGAAGTGAAGAATGTGTGTAAAAGTTACGGCGATGTAGTGGTGTACCGCGATTTCTCGATCCTGCTGGAACGCGGATTCAAAGTCGCCCTGGTGGGAGAAAACGGCGCGGGCAAATCCACCCTGCTCAAATTACTGGCGGGAGTGGTTGAATATGAAAAGGGCGATATCATCCTGGGTACCAACGTCACCCGAGCCTATTTCGCACAGCACCAGATTGAAGCCCTAGATATCAAACATACGGTTCTGGAATCGCTGGATGAAGTCGCGGGGCATTTATTGCGCACCCAAAAGCAGAGCATCCTCGGCGCGTTTCTGTTCTCCGGGAATGACGTGCAGAAAAAGGTGTCGGTGCTGTCCGGCGGAGAACGGTCGCGCCTGTCACTGGCGCGCATGCTGGCCTCCCCTGCTTCGTTTATCCTGCTCGACGAACCGACCAACCATCTCGACATGCGCTCCTGCGAAATGCTGGCGGCGGCGCTGGCGGACTATGAAGGCACCCTGGTGACCATCTCGCATGACCGGTATTTTCTGGACGGCATCATCGACCGCGTTTGGGAAGTGAACGCCGGAGCCGTCAAAGAGTATGTCGGGAGTTACAGCGATTACGAGTGGGCCAAGTCGCGCGAGGCCGAAACCACAGCGGCGGCTCTGGTGGAATCTGTGGAACCCCAAAAACCAAGCGCCTCGAAAAAAGACAAGCAACGCAAACGGCAGGAAGCCGAAGCGCGTAACCTGCGCTACCGCCAGATCAAACCCCTGCAGGAAAAACTGAAAAAGGTCGAGCAGGAGCTGGAAACGATCATGCAGGAAAAACAGAAAATCGAAAACGTTCTCGCCGACTCAGGATTATATCAGGATGACCGGAAACAGGAATTGATGGATACGCTGGAGCAGCAAAAAACACTGGCGTGGAAAGAAGACAAACTCACCAAAGAATGGGATCTCCTGTCGGAGAAAATCGAAAACACCCAGACTACCTCCTCGTAAATTATGCCAGGCACTTTGATTTCCATACTGGTCATCGGTGCGGCTTTGCTGTTGGCGGTGATGGTGATTGGTCCGGCGCTGTTCGGGGCTCCGTGGCATCCCATTTCGCGCCGGGATTTGAAACGCGGTCTGGATTTCTGTGGGACGAAACCGGGTGAACACCTGATCGATCTGGGTTCGGGCGACGGGCGGGTATTGATCACGGCCGTAAAGGAATATGGCCTCAATGCAACCGGAATTGAAATCGATCCGATCAAAGTCCGGCTGTCCAACCTAAGGCTAAAACTTGCGGGAGTGAAGGACAGGGCAAAAATCGTACGCGCCAATATCTTCGATACCGATTTCCGGGAAGCGGACATCCTGTTTATCTATCTCACCCATCAGGCCCTCGACCGGCTGTTTCCGAAAATCCTCGAACAGTTAAAGCCCAACGCTAAAATTCTTTGTTACCGGTTTTGCATTCGGGGCATGGCGCCGGATAAAGTCAGCGCCGATAAAACCATTTTTCTTTATACGATGAACAGGGGAACGCGGGTGGACCAGTTCCGTTAATCGGCGGGCAGTTCTTTCACGAGTCCGGACCACACGTAGGCCGGGTCGCCCTCTTTCTCAATCACAATCCAGGGCTTTCCGTTGTAAAGCACCTCGGTCCGCCGGACCAGGCGCAGTCGTTCTCCCTTATCGGCCTTTCCGACCACCGGGAACTGAGTGCTGGGACCTTTGCGGAGGCGGAGACCGTCGCCCAACACTTCGACATACGTCCCGCCGGAAGATGGCGCCGCAGGCGGCTCGGAATCGGCCGCAGGTGAAGGGAGCGGAGTCACTTGCGTTTCCGGTGCGGGTGGTTCGGCCTGAGGTTCTGGTTGAGACGGTTCCACCTCAGGCTTCAGCGCAACCAGAGGTTCTGCTTCTTCGGGTTTTTTAGGCGGAAGCGGATCGGTGTTAATCCGCAACGGACTGGGAGGAGGCGGACTGACCACCGGATTGTCTTCCGCATTCGCCGCGGCCACCACCGGCTTTCGCATGGTACCGGCATTAACAAAGAGAGGGTTGGAAACAAGCTGGTTGTGCTCGTCGAATTCCACCATCAACCTGTAATAAGATGGCAGGGAATTATCGGCTTCCGGGGCCTGCCACACATCCTCGTAGGGCAGACGGACCAACGCCTGTTTCACCACCCTGCCGTTTCGAATCAACCTGATTTTGGCAAGGTGGCTTTCCGACGCTCCGGTCATACTCAATTTAAGTTCTATATTCGGCGTCTCGCCGGTCTTCAATCCCTCCCCCATCACCGCCCGGTTTCCGGACACGGGATCGACCAACTCGAACCTGTCCAGGGACAGGCGGTTATTGCCATCCTTTTGTTTAACCGCATACATGCGTCCGGTTCCGAGGGCTTCCACAACGCTGGCCCGGTTTTTCTGTTTCACCAACACAACAGTCCTTACCGCTCCCAGTTTCCCAGGGCCCTCGCAATGAAAATCGTTGGCGCCGTATCCCCACACGGGCCGGTCCCATACTCCTTGCAGGTACGAAGTGAGGACCCGGTCCCATTCGTTTCCCGGCTCGGCGGCCGATACCCGGTTTTCACTCAAGGCCTGGAATCCGGTGTAATGGCGGGTTAAAAGCAAATCTTCAGAATGTTTTCCGGTTTGAATTTTCACCTGCAACGGACCACCGGCCAGGTCTTTTATGACCGGTGTTTCCAGGTGACTCCAGAACACCAGCGCCCCTCTCGAATCGGCGTAATCAATCAGATATTGGTACGGTTCCACCCCCAGATCGCCCTGGTATTGGTCGAAGGGCGAACTCTTAAAGGGATGAAAATTGGCCGCCAGCAAGCCCATGATCACCATGAACAGGAACGATACCCCCCGGTAGCGTTTACCCATCAAACCGTAAAGGCCGATCAGCGCGGCGGTACACAGCACCAGGAACAGAAGAATATTTTCCTCCCAGTAGCGGGTGGTAAACCCGCTGTTCAGGATGGGAATCTCCTCATAATCCCTGGAATTGGGCAGGCCGATGATCAGCAGGTGCTTGTCCCAATTATGCGCAACGAGGTTTTCATCCAGCGGATTGCCGCTCCAGTAATAGAAGGGTGCGCTTTCCACCCCCGGCACCAGCACCAGCGTGTCGTCGGATTGGTCGATCTGGTTGATTTCGCTGAGGTAGGTGGCCGCACCGTTATCCAGTAAGGCCGGTCGGCCAATTTTTACTTTCAGAATGCGTTCAAACAGCGGAATCCCGTATTGCAGGGTATTTCGGTCGTAATCGCCGAACACCAGCCCGTCCAGCCCCTTGAACTCCGCCTGGGTCATCAATTGCTGGATGGAAGAACATCCGGCACTGAAACGCGATTTAACATCCGGGACGATATCCAACTGCCGGTACTGGGCGTACCCCTCCTGCGGCCCGGCTCCCAAGAGCAGAATCCCTGCCAGAGCAGATATCCAGATCTGGAACCACCGTACTTTGTTATTTTTTATCCACATCCAAAATTCATGCATTTTATTTATGGTATCACCGTAATCCCGGCAAGGCAAAATCCATTACTTTTATTTGGAAGTCCCCACGCATTGCCCGCCGAATACAGCTTGTGTTATACTTTTTAATTAGTTATCGGATATCCTGCCCGGTTTATTGAGGACTGAATCCAGCCATTCCCACAGGAAGCCTTTCCATGAATGCAAAAATACTGGTCGCGGACGAAAGCCCCACCATCCACAAAATTGTTGCCATGGCCTTTGAAAACGAGGGCATGATCGTGGAGGGTATCAGCAAAGGAGAACACGTCCTGGAGTACATGGTCGGGTTCAAGCCGGATATCGTCCTGGCGGACATCCATCTGCCGGGAATCGACGGCTACCAGCTCAGCCGCCAGATCAAGGAGATGGAACGGTTTTCCTCTGTGCGAGTGGTCCTGCTGACCAGTGATTTCGAAGATGTCGACGAGGAGGAACTGAAAAAATCCCGGGCGGATGACACCATTTCCAAACCGTTCAAATCGGAAGAAATCCTGAAAAAAGTCAAATTACAGTTGGAGGCCGTTGAGTCGGCAGAAGAACCTGCAGAAACAGAAGAAGCCGAACCTTCGCCGGAGGCTGAGACGGAGGAAGCAAAACCGGCACCAGAGTGGGCGGATAACGATGTGATCCAGAACGAGTTCGAGGATATCGTCAATCGGGAAACGGAATCCGAAACCGACTCCAACGAACAAACGCTCCAGGAAGGAGAAATCCTGGAAGAGGACGAAGCTCCAGCCGAAGAAACGGAACCGGTTCTTGAAGAGGAATCGGAAACGATTACTGCGGAAACCGACGATAACGGGGAACGAGAATCCGAGAGCGCACATGAGGAAAGCGAAACCGGTGTTCCGGGTCTGGCCGATATCCCGGAAGAGGAGTTCCAGCCTGAAATTCGTGCGGCCAGCGCCAACGATGACGACCTGGACGCCGCCTTTCAAACTGTTCTGGCCGATCCGAAGGAGGATCTGGATGATTCAAGCGGCGAGGCTCAGCCACGGGAACCTGGGGCCAAACCGAACCTGATCGAAGAAACCCTCTCCTTCATGGCCCGGCATGCGGTCGAAGAGGAACCCGAAATCACCCCAATCGTTGAGCCGGAGGAAGAACAAGCGCCGCCAAGCCCTGGCGACTCTGCCCGGCCTGTCCTGATCGACCGCATCATTGCAGAGCATATCGATCAGGTCTCAAGCCAGCTTCCCAAGGATAAACGCCAGGCCACTCCGGCTTCTTTTGAACAAACCGTTCGAGACGTGCTGGGAGAAGTGGCGCCCAAAATTATCCGGCAGGTCATTCAGGAAGAGATCGAGAACATCAAAAAATCGAGAGAAGTCTGAAACAGGATTCATGCTGGCCGTATTTTGTGGTACCATCCCTCCTTTCCCGGCCCAGATCCCAACCCGACTCCGGCTTAATACCCAATAAATAAAGGTGAATTGTATACCCGTGTTACAGATATAAAATAATGGACATTCAATTAGACAAACAATACCAGCCTCACGAGGTTGAAAAACGGTGGATTGAATATTGGGACCAGCACCGTTTGGCCCATGCCGATGAAACGCGTGACGGCGAAACGTACTCAATGGCCATCCCGCCACCCAATATTACCGGTTCCCTGCACATGGGCCACGCTTTCAACAATACCCTGCAGGACATCATGGCCCGCTGGCAGAGGATGCGCGGCATCAACACCCTGTGGCAGCCGGGAACGGACCACGCCGGTATCGCCACCCAGAATGTGGTCGAGCGCCAGTTAAAAACCGAAGGGCTGAACCGTCAGGACATCGGCCGCGAGCAGTTTATCGAGCGTGTCTGGAAATGGAAAAAGGAATCCGGCGGCAATATCAATC
This sequence comes from Nitrospinota bacterium, assembly GCA_029879645.1. GTDB lineage: Bacteria > Nitrospinota > Nitrospinia > Nitrospinales > Nitrospinaceae > SZUA-226. Next base: position 14,596 of record JAOUPX010000002.1, on the reverse strand, counting down.
ATCAATTGGTGCAGTTGGGTTGTTCGCTGGATTGGGAGCGCGACCGGTTCACGATGGACGAAGGGTTATCGCGGGCGGTGCGCGAGGTGTTTGTATCGCTATATGACGAAGGGCTGATTTATAAGGGCGACTACATCATCAACTGGTGCCCGCGCTGTCACACCGCATTGTCGGATCTCGAAGTCGAACATCAGGAAAAACCGGGACACCTCTACCATATTAAATACCCATTGAAAGACGGAAGCGGCGCACTGATCGTCGCCACCACGCGTCCTGAAACCCTGCTGGGCGATACGGCGGTCGCCATCAATCCCGAGGATCCACGTCACAAAGGTCAAGGCGGGAAAAAAGTCATACTGCCTCTGCTGAAACGGGAACTGCCGGTGATCGAAGACAGTTATGTCGATACCGAATTCGGCACCGGGGCCTTGAAGGTGACCCCGGCGCACGATCCCAACGACTTCGAAATCGGGCGCCGTCATAACCTGGAGTCCATTAACGTCATGGACATTGATGCCCGCATGAACGATAAGGCCGGCCCTTACAAAGGCCAGGACCGGTTCGAAGCGCGCAAAGCCATCATTGAAGATCTTAAAGCGCAGGATCTGTTGGTCCATATCGAGGACCACGTTCATAAAGTCGGGCATTGTTACCGGTGCAAAACCGTGGTCGAGCCCTATCTCTCCAAGCAATGGTTCGTGAAAACAAAACCGCTGGCAAAACCGGCCATCGAAGCGGTGCGGAGTGAACAGATTAAAATCGTTCCCAAGTTCTGGGAGAACACCTACTTCGAATGGATGGAAAACATCCGCGACTGGTGCATCTCCCGGCAAATCTGGTGGGGCCATCAGATACCGGCCTGGACCTGCGGCAAGTGCAATGAATTCACCGTCGCGCGGGAAACTCCCTCGGCCTGCCAGCATTGCGGCGGCACCGATCTTGTGCAGGAAACCGATGTTCTGGACACCTGGTTCAGTTCCGCTCTGTGGCCGTTTTCCACTCTCGGCTGGCCCGATCAAACCGAGTCGCTGAAAAAATTCTATCCCACGTCGGTATTGTGTACCGGTTTCGACATCCTGTTTTTCTGGGTGGCGCGTATGATCATGATGGGCCTCAAGTTCATGGACGATATTCCGTTCCATCACGTTTACATTCACGCGCTGATCCGCGATGCCGAAGGCCAGAAGATGAGCAAAACCAAAGGCAACGTCATCGACCCACTGGTCATGATGGATAAGTACGGAACCGATGCGCTCCGGTTTACCCTGGCGGCGTTCGCGGCGCAGGGACGCGATATCAAACTGGACGAAGACCGCATCGACGGCTACCGCAACTTCTGCAACAAGCTGTGGAACGCATCGCGCTTCTCTTTCATGAATCTTGAGGACTATAAGGGCACCTGCGAACTGGAAGCGAGCGAGCATCGAAGCCTTGCCGACCGCTGGATTCTCAGCCGTCTCAACCGTACGGCGAGCGACGTTCATCAGGCCCTGGAGGCGTTCCGGTTCAACGACGCCGCGACGACTCTCTATAAATTTATCTGGAATGAGTTTTGCGACTGGTACATCGAGTTGTCCAAATCGCGCCTTAATTCGGACAACGCCCAGGAAAAACATGCCACCCAGAATGTTCTGGTTCATGTACTTGAAGCGACATTGAAATTACTGCATCCCTTCATGCCGTTCATCACTGAAGAAATCTGGCAGAAACTTCCGAAGGAGGGGATCAGCATCATGACCGCTCCCTTTCCTGAATATGATCCCGGGAAGGAAGATTCTGAAGCAGAAACACATTTACAGTGGGTGATGGAAATCATCAATGCCGCCCGCAACATACGCGGAGAAATGAACCTGAAACCCAGCCTGAAAATACCGCTGAGGGTTAAAACCGAGGACTCCAAAAAAGAGCTAATCGCCAAAAATTCAGCGCACTACATCAAGGAACTGGCGCGGCTGGAGGGTCTGGAGGTCGGACCTGCGGTAATCAAACCCAAAGTATCCGCCTCATCGATTTTAAGTGGCGCAGAAGTGATCGTTCCCCTGGAAGGTTTGATGGATTTCGGCGAAGAAAAAAAGCGTATCGAAAAAGAGTTGAAAAAAATTGAAAAAGAGATCATATTTTTAAGTAAGAAGCTTTCCAACCCCAATTTCGTTGACAAGGCGCCTCCGGACGTTATCGAAAAGGACAGGCAGAAACATCTGGACCTGTCGGAAAAGCAAACCAAACTTCAAGTTCATTTGAACACCATCGAGCAGGCCCTGGCCTGACCCCTCTTGTCTTGCTGAAGTTGGTTAAGCACTTTCCCCCAATCACTGGGAATATTATTTAAACACATGGAAGCAACCATAGAACTGACAACCCGAGAAGCCGTCCCGGCGAATGACACGTGGAATCTGAGCGGCCTGTACGCATCAGAAGAAACCTGGCAGGCCGATTTCCAATTGCTGGAATCGCGAATGCATAAGTATGCCTCGTTCCAGGGTACGCTGGGCGACTCCGCCGGAAACCTCAGGGCCTGCCTCGAGTTCGATATGGATTTTTCGCGTATCCTCGAGAAGGTGTATACCTTTGCCCATCTGCGCAACGATGAAGATAAAACCAACAATCTGCATCAGGGCAACTACGAAAAGATCACACGTCTGCTGACCCAGTACCAACAGGCGAGAAGTTTTATCAATGCCGAGGTCATGGCCATTCCAGAAGACACGATGCAGAAGTTTCTCGGCGATCCGGATCTGGAATTGTACCGGCTGTATCTGGAAAGGCAGTTGCGCTACCGCAAACACACGCTGTCGAAAAACGAAGAGGCTTTGCTGGCGGCTTCGGCAGAAATAGCGCGGACTCCCCAAAATGCATTCGGCATGCTGGACAATGCCGATCTGAAGCTGGGCACCGTGAAGGACGAAAAGGGAACGGAAATCACCATCACCCAGGGCAACCTTCAAAGTCTTTTGCAGAAACAGGACCGGCGGGTCCGGAGGGAAACGTTTGAAACGTTTTACAAGGCCTACGAAAGTCATAAGTTCACGTATGCCACCCTGTTGTCGGCCAGCATCAAAAAAGATATTTTTTATGCACAGGCGAGAAATTATTCTTCCGTCCGGGAAATGAATCTGTTTTCGGAAAACATTCCGCCGGAAGTGTATGACAATCTGGTTAAAACAGTTCACAACCATCTCGACCCGCTTTACAAGTATTTCGAAATCCGCCAGCGAATGCTGGAACTGGATAAATTGCATGTATATGACACCAGCGTCCCCCTGGTGAAGAATCTTGAATGGAACATGCCTTACGACGAGGCGGTGGATAAAATATGCAATTCCCTCCAGCCGCTGGGCAACGATTATGTCGGGAACATGAGAGAGGGGTTGCTGGACGCACGCTGGGTGGATCGTTATGAAAACAAAGGCAAGCGGAGCGGCGCCTACTCCTCCGGCTGTTACGATTCCAACCCGTTCATCCTGATGAACTATCTGGACGACAACATCAACAGCGTTTACACACTCGCGCACGAAGCGGGACATTCCATGCATTCGTATTACTCGAACAGGAACCAGCCCTACATTTACGCCGACTACACTATATTCGTCGCCGAGGTCGCCTCCACATTCAACGAGGCTTTGCTGACGCGCTATTTCCTGAGCCAGGACATCAGCCGCGACATGCGTATTTACCTGATCTGTCGTGAGATTGACAATTTACGCGGCACGCTGTACCGGCAAACCATGTTCGCCGAATTTGAAAACCAAATTTACCAGGCCGCCGAATCGGGTCAACCGATGACGGTGGAAACGTTTCAGGATATCTACAAAAAACTGCTGGAAACTTATTTCGGCAAAAACGTTATCCTGGACCCCTGCCTCTCACTTGAGTGTTTCCGCATCCCGCATTTTTATTTTGGGTTCTATGTTTACAAATACGCCACGGGCATTTCTGCCGCCTATGCCCTGGCGAACAGGGTTCTTAGCGGCGGCGAATCAGAGTTGAATGCTTACCTCAATTTTTTGAAGTCGGGAGGGTCGCAATTCCCCCTGGATTTATTGAATGACGCAGGAGTCGACATGAGATCCCCCAAGCCGATTGAAACCGCCCTGGGGAAATTCGGCGAACTGGTCGGGGAATTAGAAGCTTTGACTTCTTAACGATGTGGTTCGTTTATTTTAATAATTATCAGAGGTATCTACTTTGAGAAACTCAGATCAGTCCAATTCTTCGCAACGTCGTGGCCAGAAAAACCGCCGCCCCGGTGGCAAAAACAATCCGCGAGGCGCAAACGGCCAGCGGCATACGGCCTCTAATGACCACCGCAGTGGACAACAGAAATCAAGCACCGGCCAGCGTAATGCTCCTTCGCGCGGGAAAAGCCGAAACGAAATTTCCCAGGCCTGGGCTTCCGACACCACCACTTTAAGCTCCCATATGCCGACTCTCAAAAGAACCGAATGGGATCCTAAAGCGAAGAGAAACGACAGCAAGAACAGCAGCGGCCCTGGCTCGCGGATTCGGGACAAAAATAAACCCTCGAACAATAAAAACAGGCAGAACAAGTTTGACCGGGGCCCGTCGCGAAACAAACCGCACTCCCGTTCTAACAGCAGCCCTTCTGAAAAACCGTCGCACGTCTCCAACCGTGAGGCCGTTTCACATGAAAGCGGCAAGCAGGTCGGCAACATCGACGCATTCGAATTGTTCTGCGCCTATCATCTGGGAATCACCAAGGACAAGGGATACCGCACCTCAAACATCAATGAAGTGGCAAACCGCTTTCGTTCTGAACCGGGAATGATCAAGCAGGCGCTGAAGGAATACGATATGGATCCGGAATCCCTGCTGAACCGGGACTTTGATATGGCGCTGGCGCAATTGGATATTCAAGTGGCGCCGGAAGGGGTGGACCGGCTGGAGCTGGCACGTGGAATTTATCAGGATTTTCAGGATGCTCCGCGCATCAAACGCGACTGGAATAAAATTCTCGAGGAAGACCGGAAAGAAAACAAGAAAATTTTCAGAGACTAGTCCTGCTTCAGAATTCCGCCGCCGAACTGAATCTGAGGCTCCTCTTCTACAGCTTTTTCCTCTCGCTGAAACTTCAGGGCGATCTCCATAATATCATCCTCCAGTTTTGTCGCCTTGCCGTTGGAACATCTCACATCGTTCAACAAAATTGAAAATGCAAACCGTTCGCCATCCTGCGATTGAAAGTACCCGGACAACGCGCTGACGTGGTTGAGTGTTCCGGTTTTAACACGAATTTTCTGCGCATCCTTGTTGTGATCCATCCGATCTATCACGCTGCCGTCAAGGCCCATCACCCCCAGGGCGGAAATAAACTCGGGAAATATACTCAGGTCTGAGTGTGCATCCTCCAGCAGAGCGATCACCTGATCGGGTGTGACCCGATTGGCCTTGGACAACCCGGAGCCATCGACCATGTTGAATTGTTCCGGGGAATAACCCAGTTCCTGCATGTATTCCTGGAGTAATTGAACACCGTTCTCCGTGGTTCCCGGTTCACTGATGAACTGTGCCCCGAGGGTTTTCAGAATCTGTTCGGCAATAAAGTTATTGCTGAACTTATTGAGGCCCCGCAGAATCCTCCCCAGCGGCGGCGATTCATGATCCAGCACCAGCGTGGCGCCGGTGGGCACCAGTCCCCGCTTCACCTCTCCCGTTACCCGCACCCCGGCCTGATTGAGAAACCGTTTGAAGGCGGATGCGGTGTACATCTGCGGGTCGGTAATATTCAGATAAAACTTCTTGCGGGCCACATTTTTTGGAAGCCGACCCTTCACCACAATCTCATCGTGGTTTTTGCGCTCCAGGCGGGTCACGATCAACTTACGCCGGCTCCGTTGATTCTCGGTAGTCACCGCTTTATTGCGTATACGGAAATAATCCAGATCCGGATCCACCACGACCGTCGGTTTTTCTCCCGGCAGATCCCCCGGCTCGACATGAACCGTCACCGTATTAAAATTAAACGATAACGCTCCGGTCGGAGCCAGATAGGCTTCAGACCCTTGATAAGACTTCCAGGTTATCGGTTTCCCCTGGCCATCGAAATAACTGTTGTCGGCAATGATGCTTCCCTCGATTTGGGTGAGCGGTATATTTTTCAACTCATTCACCAGAATCCACATCTGCTCCGTCACCAGACTTGGGTCGCCGAAACCTTTGATGTAAAGATCGCCCTTGAGGACGGAACCTTTAATGGTTCCGTTGGTGTACAGGCGGGTGTGAAAACGGTAATCCGGCCCAACCTTCTTGAGGGCCATCGCCGAAGTGAACATCTTCATGTTCGAGGCGGGGGTGAACAGACGATCGCTGTTGCGGGAATAAATCACCTGCTGGCGATCCAGCGAATAAAACTTGGCGCCGGCACGCAGGCCATTCTGGCAGGACTGCGTCAGAATCGAATCCACCGCGCTCTGAAATCGCGCAATAGCCGGATCGGTTTCTGGTTCCACGTCCTCAGCAAACCCCGGATTCGGCATAAAACATTGCACCGCCCCGAGAAAAACGAGAAACAAAACTCTTTGGATCGCATTGAAGATCATCTTTAAATTGTACAAGCCTAATAATTTCAATGCAATTGACAATTTCCGTCACACCCCGTATGCTTCCCTCTCAACTCCTTGACAGGGAGGCTTGACGGAACCATTTTGATGATGGTAAGGTCGCCCGTCTTATAAATCACCTTTTCTCAATACGGAAAACAAGATGAGCTACGATCTGGTGGGTATCGGCAATGCGTTGGTGGATATTGAGGTGCAGGTTTCGGACGGCCTGGTGCGCACCCTGGAGATCACCAAGGGCGGCATGACGCTGTCCACCAAGGAGAACCAGGACCAGATTTTAAAACAAATCTCCAGCCATACCCAAAAGATCGTCTCCGGCGGATCCGCCGCCAACACCATTCACGGCTTTTCAGCGCTCGGCGGCAAAGGGTATTACCTGGGCCGCGTCGCCGAGGATACCTTCGGCAAGCATTATACGGAAGACATGAAAGACTGCGGCGTCGGTTTTCCCGGTCCGGACTCGAAAACCGACGGCACCGGCACCTGCCTGATCCTCATCACGCCGGACAGCGAACGCACCATGCTCACGCACCTCGGTATTTCGTCGGAACTGCACCCCGACAACGTGGACGAAACCATTGTCAAAAGTGCGCGCGCCACATACATCGAAGGCTACCTGTGGACGGGCGACGAAACCCGCGCCGCCGCCATGAAAATGGCCGATGCCGCGCGGCAGGCCGGCATCCCGGTCGCGTTCACTTTAAGCGACGCATTTGTCGTCAATACCTACAAGGAATCGCTGATCGATTTCATCCGCTGGAAGGTGGACATCCTGTTCTGCAACAATGTCGAGGCGCGGGCCATGACCGGTGAAGACAAAGACGAACCCGCCTTCGCCGAATTGAAGGGGATGGTCGATACGCTGTTCATGACACGCGGCGCGGAAGGCTCATGGGCCGCCAACTCACAACATCCTAAAATTCATATCAACCCGTTTCAAGTGAAGCCGGTCGATACCACCGGCGCGGGCGATCTCTACGCCGCCGGAGCACTGTACGGACTGATTCACAATCATGACTTGAAAGAATCGGCAATTCTCGGTTCCTATTGCGCGGCGCAGGTGGTAACCCATCTCGGCGGCCGCATGCCCCCCCACTCCCACACCCACGTCCCCACCATCCTTGAGCTGTATCCCGCCTCGCAAAGCACTTAGACAGGCTACAGAATTAGCAGGTTAGCCTTTTGCCCGAAGTGCAACTGTGACAGGTTCTTTTAAAAACAAAAAATTCCAGCGGGATGGAGTCGTGCAGGCTGGCTGTTACAACCCTGAGAACCTTCCGGCACGGACTCTCTTTATTCTACGGCCAACATTCCCGATGACCTATTCCGCCGGTATATTCGTTTTCCCTACGATGGCATCCACCGCATGGGATAAAAGCAAATCCAAGTTTAACTCTGAGAAAGGGCATTCTCCCACCCTTCCCATCTATAATATAGGCCCACTTCCGAACCTTCGCCAGTGTAACGCTGGAGCAAATTTCTCTGGCTTATTTTGATTTTTTATTTAGAGATTTTTCGGGCATACTAAAAATAATGAAACTCTTGAAAGAACTCTATGTCCTATTATCCCCAATTCTCTGGGCACTCCTTTGGGTACCTCTTTATCCTTTGGAGTCTGTTATTGATACAATTGACGGGGTCGTTTTAATTCTTCTTGCCATGTTTCTTTTGGGAATTCCTCTGCTATTCAACCGGGATGAAAGCCAGAGAAAAGTTCTTAATAGAGTCAGGATAGGTGTGGCGGGGTTGCTGTATCTCGGAGAGGCGGCTTTTTTTGCTTTCGGCGCTTCCGGCTAATTGAATATTCTTATGTGGGAAATTTTTGAAATCGCAGGCGAAATCAACTCGGGCATACCTTGGCTATATCGTGGCTGGGCATTTCTGCTTTCCGGAAAATACCGAAAGAAATGTTTTCTAGAGTGGAAGCAGTCAAATACTTTTAGTGCCGCTTTTGATATTCTGACATCTCTCGCCTTCATGCTTGCTGAGTTAGTATTGATTTATTACCTATACCTTCACCTCACGACTTGAACCTGCCGAAATGAAAAAATATATCATAGGCTTTTTAGCTGTTTTCTTTCAACTTGCTCAGTTTGTTTTCACGACTGCCGCCAGCCCAGATTATGGCGATATGGCGTTAGGTGCCTTTATCAGCGGATTGGTGGCCTTTCTTTTATATTTATGGTTATTCTTTCTCCTCAAAAAATCAAAATCTATTTTGCTCAAATTTGGAATGGCTTCTAGCGCGGCTTTGGGTTTGGTAGGGTTAGTGAGTTATTTTGATATAAGAGGTTACTTCGGATAACAAAACCAAATCCCCCCAGCCCCCTTCACAAAGGGGGAGTTTTTTCTCTGTGCCCTCTGTGGTGAAAGGAATCTGCTGGCGCTTTGCCGGTTAAGGGGCCTTATGGGTACGGTGGTAGGCGGTCCAGGTGTCGCAGTGGCCGCGGGTGAAGGCTTCGAATCCCATCAGGCGCGGCTTCCATTCGGGTTTCAGTAAACGATAGCATTCCTCGGCCACCGCTTCGTAATATTCCCCCATTTTGCGTTCGATGTCTTTCGACCGCGAACTTCGCATCACTTCACGGATATCGACCCGCCGCATCGCCTCGGCATTGGCTCGTTTGACGGCCATATAATATTTAAGCACCTCCTCCATCTCCTCGCGCGTGCCGGGACGGTGCAGGTGTCCGGCAACATAGGTTTCGAAATCCAACTGCAGGGCGCGTTTCAATCCCACCACCTGTCCGTAGATATCGACCGTGGCAAAATTTTTGAACGGCACCGACTTCGGCGTGGCCACGTCGACGAACATGAGAATCTTTTTCTGCGGCAGGTAGAGCATGGTATTGCCCTCGCCGTGACCTTCGCCGGGATAAATCAGGTCGACCCGCACGCCGCCCAGCTCGATAACCGATTTCTCGCCAAACGTGATGTGCGGCACCGGTCGTGCCGAATCCCTGTACCGCTGCAAAAGTTTCTGCGTTTCCTTGTGAGCGATGATCTGAACCCCGTTCTCCGCAAACAGGGACGCGTCGCCGATGTGATCCAAATGCGGGTGAGTGTAGATCATGATCTTGACGGGAAACGTTGTCACCTCTCCCATGGCTTTTTTCAGCAGGGGACCCGCGCCGCGAATGGGATCGGTGAGGATCACTCCCTCGGATGTGACGATGAACAGGTTGTTGTAGACGCCGTTGGAGAAAAAATAAACGTCCTTCGCCAGTTCTTTCAGGAAATATCCCTTGGCCGGCAGGGGCGGCATGGGATCGATGTAGCCGTCGGGCTCCCATTCTTCGGATACGGAAACGGGTCCGGCTTGCGGCGGTGGCGGCTCGATTTCCCCGTAGGGTGCCGGGCCGGAGACACACCCCATGCCCGCGCAGAGGGATAATATCAATAAAATCAATGCACAGGAAAATCGCTGAGAATGAATGGAGGAGGAATTACACATTTGCACTCCAATTTGCTAAACTGCTCCTGCCCGGAGGGGGAGCCTGCAGACGGCGAACGACAATCGATGGTTATCGGGCGCCATTAATAAATAAGTCCAGCGACACGCTGACCGGCCACCCGCATACGGTAACCTTTCTACAGGTTTGCATAAAAATATTCAATCCCTATCCCTGGAGGTTTGGCATGAAGCGTTTCGTTTCCCTTATTTCCGCATTGTTCCTCACACTGGTTCTGTCCGGGTGCGGATCGACAGGCAAGAATTTTCCCACGGCCCATGTCGAAGACATCTATAACGGAATCACCACCCAGTCGCAGATCCTCGACTGGTTCGGCGTGCCCTTCAAGGAAGGCATGCGAAATGCCGAACCCATGTGGACTTATCAGTTTGATGCCTACAGTTCGGTGGGCGGGGACAAATCCAAGGAACTGGTGATCCTGTTCGACAAGGACAACATCGTCAAGGCTTACCGGTACGCCTCTAATATGGAGTAACGGTTCGCGTGTTTGTTTAAATCTTTCGCCTCATCGCTTCCATGACTTCTTTTCAATTGCTGGTGTTCGATTTCGACGGCACGCTGGTGGATACCAAACGGGATATCGCCGATTCGGTCAACCTAACGCTTGAGGAACTCGGTCTTCGCACGCTCGACCGCGACACCCTGTTCACCTTCATCGGCAAAGGCGTGAACCACCTGATGACCCGGTCACTGGAGGGATCGGGATGCGACGACCTGTCCCGCGCCATCGATGTCTTCATGAAACATTACGAAGCGCACCTGATGGACCAGACCTGCCTGTTCCCGAACTGCCGCGAGACGCTCCAGCATTTTGCCCGCAAGGAAAACACCATCCTGTCCAATAAACCCACCCAATTCATCACGCGGATTCTGGACGCGCTGGATTGGCGCGCTCCCTTTTCAACCATCATCGGCGGCGACTTGATGCCGGAAAAGAAACCCGATCCCGGCGGATTGCGCCATATCCTGAAGCAACACGGGGTTCGGCCTGAGGAGGCTTTGATGATCGGCGACAGTCTGGTGGATGTCGAAACCGCAAAACGGGCGGGGGTCAAAGTTTGCGGGGTTACCTACGGCCACGCCGGACGCGCATCGCTGGAAACCGCGCAACCCGACTGGATCATCGACGACTTGGCGGAATTGAAACAATTCGTTCGCTGAACGCGACACGATCTGACACGCTTTTAAAAATCCGTTTTTTTGTGGAGACCCAAATAGTACCGCTCCATATCCTTGACGGAAAACATTCCCACGATTTTATCCTTTTCCGTCACGGGAAGATGGCGAATCTTGCCTTTTTCCATCAACACACTGGCCTCGGCGATGGTCTGGTTTCTATCAATGGAGCTTTTAATCCTGGTCATCAAATCGGAAACCTTGACCGACTTGGAATCGCACTCGCCTTTTAACACCAGGATCATCCAGTCCGTCTTGGTGAACATTCCGACAAAATCTCCGTTCTCCTTCACCAGGAGCGCGTTGATCTTGTTCTTATACATCTCGTCCACCGCCTTATACGCGTATTCATCCGGGGTAGTGGTATAAAGGGTTGTACTCATGTAATCGCCAACTTTAATCATTTTTCTGCTCCTTTTCCATACAACGCTACATTCCTTTCCTGACTGATTGAACGAGGACCGATTGCTTAACCGGACGTTATAATGAACCCAGCATGATAACAATACCACTAAATCAGCCAAAAAGGGACTTGCCTGATTGAAAGTCCGGCATCGGGCAACCCGTCCCTTCAAAAGTCCCTAATTGACTTTAAGCCGGGTAAAACCTACAATTATCGGTTCCCATGAATTCTAAAGAAATCAAAACCATATACATTATAGCCATTTGCGGGACCGGAATGGCCTCCCTCGCGGGACTCCTGCAAAAAGCCGGGTACACGGTGACGGGGTCGGACGCCAACGTCTATCCCCCGATGAGCACCCTGCTGGAAAATGCCGGAATCGCAATCAAACCCGGCTACAGGAAAGAAAACATTACCGGCGATATCGACTTGGTGGTGGTCGGCAATGCAGTATCAAAGGACAATGAGGAGGTGGTGGCGGTACAGGAGGCGGGCATCCCCTACATCTCCATGCCGCAGGCGCTGTCGCGCTTCTTTCTGGAGGGGCGTAAATCGCTGGTGGTTACCGGCACCCATGGCAAAACGACCACCTCCTCCCTGCTGAGCTGGGTATTCGAAGCCTGCGGGCAGAACCCCGGATTCATGGTGGGCGGCTGGCTCAAGAATTTCGACACCAATCACAAACTGCCGGGCGGCGACTGGTTCATCACCGAAGGCGACGAATACGACACCGCCTTTTTCGACAAGGGTCCCAAGTTTCTGCACTACCGGCCCTACGCGGCGATTCTGACCAGTATCGAGTTCGATCACGCGGATATCTACCGGGACCTCGACCACATTAAAGAGTCGTTCCGGAAATTTATGGAAATCATCGATCCGAAGGGTTTTCTTTTGGTGGAATATTCCGATAAAAACACGAAAGATGTCATTAACCACGCCCAATGCGAAGTGGAAACCTACGGGTTTTCAGATGAAGCCGACTGGCAGGTCGCCGGTTACTCATTTGATGATGGGCACGGCCGGTTCACACTGAATCACAAGGGCACAGCGGTGGGAGAGTTTTACCTGCCAATGATCGGGCGGCACAACATACTCAACTGCGCGGCGGTGACGGCTCTGGCCCTCAAGTGCGGTTTATCGGCGGATGCCGTGGCGAAAGGCCTGAAGGAGTTCAAAGGCGTCAAGCGCAGACAGGAAGTGGTCGGCGAAAAAAACGGGGTGACGGTGATCGACGATTTTGCGCATCACCCCACGGCCATTCACCTGACGCTGGAAGGGGTGAAAGACGCCTGGCCGGGTCACCGCATCTGGGCCGTGTTCGAGCCGCGCTCGGCCACCTCGCGACGCAAAACGTTTGAGGAATCTTTGCCGGACAGTTTTCAACTGGCGGACCGGACAATCATTGCCGATCTGTTCGCGCCGGAAAAATTAAAAGAGGAGGAACGGCTCGATCCCAGGCAGGTCGTGGACTCGATCAAGGCCAAAGGCCGCGAAGCCTGGTTCTTCCCCTCGGTTAATCAGATCATCGATTTCATCGTCGAGAATCAAAAACCCGGAGACGTGGTAATGATCATGTCCTCGGGAGGATTCGACGGCATTCACAAAAAACTGCTGGACCGTTTATAGCATGAACACACTGGGACAACTCAAACTGGAACTTCTGCACCGGGGCGTGGCCTTCGGAAAAAATGTGCGCAGTCACGACCTCGTCTCCCCCGGCCTGTTTCCGGAAGGTGAGGGGCAGGCCATCGTCCTTTCGCTGGCTGAGGACTTTTTTGTGCGCGCGCGGGTGAATCCGGACAAGGACACCGCCTTCCTGATCGACGTTCAAAAGAATAAGGTGTCCCTGAACTGGGGAAATACCCCACTGGAAATCGGCGTCGTTCCAGCTCCACAGTTTTTAAAGAATCCTCGGGCGATCCGCAACCCGGCGGCGGCTTTCATCCAGCTCGACGGCTACTGCCTCAACCTGAACCTGAATCTTGAGGCCGATACCCGTCAATTGAACCTGAGCCTGGAGGACACCATCAGCCTGGTGCGCGCCGCGTTTCAGGAAGGGGCTGCCGATCTCGTGCTTCTTAATATGAGCCATTGTGCGGAAAAGGACCGGGGATTCTCCCGCCTTGCGCCGCTGGTGCAGAGCATCAAGAAAAATTTCCGGACGTTCGTCGCCCTGCGCGGATTCCCGCCGGACGACCTGGGAGTGATTGATTCGTTTTACGCGGCGGGGGTGGATCTGATTTCCTTCCCGCTCGAACAATACGCGGAAGACGGAACCGTGCAGGATGCGATTTCCGCCAAGCAGGGCATGAAGGGCCTCGAATATGCGGCGGGAGTGTTCGGTCCCGGCACCGTGTCCACCGAACTGGCGCTGGATTGCAAACATCCGCAGCCTCTGCTGGAAAAAATCACCGCCCTGTCGAAACAGGGCATCGTGCCGCTGATCAAATTTCCGGAGCAGGGGTTTCACTTGCAAGACGACCTGCAGGAAGTGCGGAAGGTGGTGGATCATCTCCACAAGACTGCACAGAAGGAAAAACTCAACTTGAAATGGCTGTACCCGGCGGAAGGCTGGATCAGCCCGCTGGACACATCGTTCTACCTTGAAAAACCGGCGGCCGCCCGCCTCGCCCAACGGCCGGTGTATCAATCCACCCTCGGCAAAACCGCGTCCGAAGGCTTCGCCGCCCTGCGCCGCAAACTGCGCATCAAAAACGTCAGCGACTCCTACGAATCCGCCGGGTTATAAACCCGGATTTCCTGTAAGTTTTTAATAAATCTCACGACCAATCCCCAGCCGGTTTTTCAATATTTACCGTTACCGGTTGAACTTGAATCGTTATTTCTGATAGGCTGGATCCATGAATCTTGCGCCGCACATACCGGTTCCGGAACAGGAACCCCAAATCGACAAAATCCCCGAAGTGCCGATGGCGGGACTGGACACGCTGTGGCTCCAGGTCGGC
>JAOUPX010000152.1 GCA_029879645.1 Nitrospinota bacterium | reverse complement strand
TTTTAAAACTTCTAGCTTCCCGTGTATGATTGTATTGATTATAAAGTTTCAAACACCCTTTTTCAGGATTATTTTTCATGTCGAAAAAGTATTTTACCGTTGAAGAAGCTAATGCCGTAATTCCTGAGCTGATCGATTGGGTTCCTCGCCTCCAGGAATTATATTCCATTATGAATAAAAGTTTTCCGGATGTTCAAAAAGCCCGCTCTAAAGCTGAATACAGCGGTGGGAGCATCCATGGCTCCGATTATTTGCGGGTCGCCTTGAAAGCCAACGAAATTACCAAAAACCTGGAAAATAAAGGGTGTGTTCTGAAGGGAGTTGAAATGGGGTTGGTTGATTTCCCCTCTATTCGGGACGGAAGGGAAGTTTATCTGTGCTGGAAAAACCCTGAACGAGAAATACGGTTCTGGCACGACCTCAATACGGGATTTGCCGGGCGGCAACCTATTTAGGAAAGTAGGCTCAGCCTTTCCCGGAGTGGGTGGTGAGTAAGAATTTTTGAAGTGCTTTCACCAGCCGGGCGTTTCCCACCAGCGCGGAGCCTTCGCTGATGCTGTTTTTGCCTCCCTTGAAATTTATAAATGCTCCACCGGCCTCTTGGACAAGAATTTTACAGGGTGCGAAGTCCCAGATATAAGCCCAGGGATCTACCATTGCATCGACTGATCCTCGAATTGCCATCAGGTGACCAAAAGCATCTGGATAGGTTCTTACCAGTTTGGCTTCCGAATGTAGTCGGTTCCAGAATCTCAACTGTTTTTTTTCACGGAAACAATACAGGTCGCCCGTTGCAATTACGGAATCCTTTATTCTGGAATGTGAGGAAACCTTGAGGCGGTGGTCTCCGGAAAAAGCTCCCTTGCCTTTTACCGCCCAAACCGTTTCTCCCAGAGCGGGCAGGCAGATGATCCCCATCACCGGTTCACCTTTATGCAGCAGGGACAGAAGGGTTGCAAACATCGGAAGACCCTGAATAAAAGAGCGGGTGCCGTCAATTGGATCCACGGTCCATACCCATTCCCGGGTCGAGTCTTCTTCTCCAAATTCTTCACCAATGATTCCATGATCCGGGAAATAGCGGTGAATATTTTTTCGTAAAATTTCCTCTGCCTTTTGATCGGCGATGGTAACTGGACTTTTGTCGGCCTTTTGCTGTACGGTGAAATCTTTTTGAAACCAGGTGAGGATTTCCCGGCTGACGGGTTTCAGCCAGGACATGGCGGCTTCTTTAGCAGTGAGGAGATCTTTCATTCGTTTTGTTTAGGATTGCATTCCCATCATTATAAACTATAATCGCTTTACTATTTTAGCCTTTTATCTCCTTTGAACATATAAAAATATGAACAATAAACAACTAGTTATCGGGGTTATCTCCTGTTTTGCAATTTCTATACTGTTCCTGCTTGTAATCGTCTGGGAAATAAAAAAATCTATCGATCACGACGCAAAAATCAGAAAGATGCAGGATAAGACCAAGCAGGTCACCATTGATGACAACCGGGATTTCAGTATTTATGAAGTAATTGTTGGGGATGACGGTCGGGAAATGATTTTGATTCCCGAAGGTGTGTTCACCCGCGGGTCAGAAAGTGGTGGGTTTGACGAGAAGCCTCAGCAGGAAATTTATCTCGACGCGTTTTATATCGATAAATATGAGGTTTCGGTTGAGGACTACAATGTGTTTCGTCGTGCCGCCAATTACGTGGAACCGGAGGTGCCTTTTTTCCAAGGCGATCATAGTATTCTCAAAACTCCCAAATACCCTGTGGTTGGGGTATCTTGGAATGATGCCGTGAATTATTGTACCTGGGCGGGTAAGCGCCTCCTCAAGGAAGCGGAGTGGGAAAAAGCGGCTCGCGGCACTCATGGTCTGGTCTATCCCTGGGGCAATAGTGTTTTGCCCAAACGCGCCAATATTGCGGGAACCGCTGATGGATTTGAATACATGGCTCCCGTCGGTAGTTTTCCCATGGGCCGTAGTGTGTATGGGGTTTACGATATGGCCGGGAATGTTTCTGAGTGGGTGGATGACTGGTATGACCAGCATTATTACGCCAGGTCACCCATGCTCAATCCACCCGGCGCTGAGAGCAGCAAGAACCGGGTTTTCCGGGGCGGTTCCTGGGATGCGCGTAAAGTAGATATCCGTTCCGCCAAACGATTCGCCGCCACCCCCGGACGCAAAGACAGTATCGTTGGATTCCGCTGTGGAAAATCGGTTGAACAGAACGCCAAAACCAAATAACCGTTATTTACGGAATAGTCTCATTTGAGCCGCTTTCCTTTTCGCATTTGGGTTTTTCTATTTTTCTTCATCTCCGGTGCCACCGGACTTATTTATGAAGTGGTGTGGACCCGCCTGCTCACCCTCGTTTTGGGCAACACGCATTACTCGGTTTCGACCGTGCTCACCACCTTCATGGGCGGTCTGGCCTTGGGAAGTTTTTTCGGAGGCAGGTGGATCGATCGCGGTGGCCGGCCGCTATTGATTTACGCATTACTTGAGGGCGCGATTGGGATTTACTGTTTTCTCATCCCTCACTTTATTGATGCCTCCCTGCCGTTCTTCCAATGGATCTATTCCAATTTTCAGCAATCCTATACATTAACCAGCTTTTTCCGTTTCATGGTGTGCGGAGCTATTCTTCTGGTTCCCGCCTCGCTGATGGGGGCCACCCTGCCCATCCTCGGGAAATTTGTTTCCGAAAAACCGGAAGTGATTGGTCGGGACGTCGGGACTCTGTACGCCGTGAATACGTTCGGTGCCGTGGCGGGGGCTTTGACCAGCGCTTTCGTCTTTATGAAACTTTATGGTGTCGACGTCACTATCGGGATCACAGCCGGTCTTAATCTCGGCCTCGCCTCGGTTATTTTGATTTTCTTCCGCAGTCAATGGGAGGGTTTTATGCCGGCATCAGACTTGCCCTCCTCCGATAAGGCGTCCCGGTTTTATACCCCGGAGGTGATGCTGATCCTTGGCGGATTTTGTGTTACCGGAATCGCTTCACTGATTTATCAGGTGGCGTGGACCCGTATATTTTCCCTGCTGTTGGGATCGTCCGTGTATGCGTTCAGTTTGATTCTCACTGCCTTTATTCTGGGACTGGCATTTGGAACCCTGGTGTTTTCCCGCATCGTTGGACGTTTCGGCGACCTCAAAAAAGTTTTCGGCTGGCTTCAGGTGGGTATCGGCTTATCTGCCCTGGCGGCGCTTCCTTTTTTTGGAAAGGTTCCATTAATCAACCGCTGGGTTTATCTCAACAGAGGGCTCGATTTTTCCGTTATTCAATGGTCGAACTTTTTAATTATTCTTTCCCTGATTTTCGTTCCCACATTTCTCATGGGGGCTCAGTTTCCGGTGGTGGTGAGGCTGGTAGCGAGGGACCTCAAAACTCTGGGCCATCATGTGGGAACAGCGTACGCGTCTAATACCGTGGGCACCATTTTGGGTTCGTTGATTGGCGGGTTTTTGCTGATTCCCCTTTTGGGTGTCCAAAACACCATTCTGTGGGCGGTATTCATCAATATCGTACTGGGAATTGTTTTGCTCTACAGCTCGACCATTACGGTTAATGTCAAAACTTATATCCTGCCCGGTTTGCTGGTGCTCTGGATTCTGGGGGCGCGCAGCATTGCCCCGTGGGACAAGGCGGTTATTTCCAGCGGATCGTTCATGCCGTACCGGATCGAAGAACTGGAAGGCGCTCTGCAGAAAAAAAACAAAATTCTGTTTTACAAGGAGGGCATGCACACGACGGTTACCACCGAGTTGTCCATTGACGGCAATATCTTTCTTCGTGTGAATGGCAAGACCGATGCCTCCCTGGCAATGGATATGCGTACGCAATTATTGTCCGGCTATCTGCCCATGTTTTTTCACCAGAAACCTCAGGATGTTCTGGTGGTGGGGCAGGGGAGTGGTGTAACTCTGGGAGCGGTTACGCAGTTTCCTGCAAAGTCGATCGATCTGGTTGAAATTTCCCCCACAGTTATTGAGGGAAGCCGTTTTTTCGATCCTTTCAATCATCATGCTCTGGACGACCCAAGAGTGAGAGTCATCCTGGAGGATGGCCGGAACCATATCACGCTCACTAAAAAAAATTATGACGTCATTATTTCCGAACCATCCAATCCCTGGATATCCGGGATTGGTGCTCTGTTCACGAAGGATTTTTATGAACTGGCGAATGCCCGATTGAAGCCCGGTGGAATCATGTGCATCTGGATGCACACCAATATGTCACCGGAAAGTTTCAAATCCATTTCCCGCGCATTTCTTTCCGTATTCCCCAATGTGACCATGTGGGAATCCATTGTCGGAGACGATTATCTGCTGATTGGTTCGCAACAGCCGTATTCCATGCCTTATGAAGGCGTCAGACGATTGATCGAGAACCCGGTTAGGGGTCGGGAACTTAAACGCCTGGGGATATCGAGCGTGCGTGACGTGATGGGGTTGATGGTCATGGATCAGGATGAGTTGAAAAAGTTTAGCGAGGGCGCGCCGGTCCATACTGATGACAATTCCCTGCTGGAGTTTGGTGCTCCTGAGTACATCTATAAGGACGAGCGCCAAGTGATCGTTCGTCAGATCACACCGCACTTTCAGGTTTTGCCATCGCTTTTGCGATTTGAGGAACTGGATGGGGAGCAGAGTGAGTTGATTAAAAGACAAGTTGGGACCCTGGAGCGTTCCGAAGTTCAGGTCAATGAGATCAGGCGCAAAGCGCGTATCGATCAATATCTTGACGAGGCGATGGCGGCTGTTGACAGGGGGGCTCTTGAAAAGGCTGTTGAGCTGTATATGAAAATTCTGGAGCAGGAACCGGAGCATATCCTGACTCATATGAATCTTGGTAATGTGTATTTCGTCGTGCAGGAATTTGAAAAAGCGGAGGCGGCTTACCGGAAAACACTGGAGATCAATCCTTATTATGTGTTTGGAGCGGTTTCTCTGGCCAAGCTTTATCTGAAGACCAACCGCCGCGATCTTGCGGTTGGGGTTTTGCAAAAAGTGCAGGAATGGTTACCCCGCGATCAGGAAGTGAACCGGCTTCTGGAAATGATTTATAAGAATCCCAAAACCCGATAAACACTTGTTAAAGAAATTTTGATACGGGTTGCGGTTGTCTGTATACTTCTGAAACTTGTTTAATAAATTATTTGAGGCGAAACGAATGCCCCGTAAAATAAAAGTCGTTTGGGTTCTTTGCTGTGTTTGTGTTTTTCTGGGATTTAGCTATTTTTCCGCCCAAAACCGAATGCAGGAGATTGAGAATCAACGGCAGGATGACATCGGTAAAAAACAGGAAAAGGTTGAGGAAAATAAAAGGCGGCTGGAGTTGCAGGTCCAATTCACGGAACTGATGGGGAGAGTTCGTGAACTGAATGCTCTCGGGAAATACGATCAAGCCGTCGAAACAGCTTCCAGAGCGGCGGATATGAATCCCAAAAGTGCTGAAGCCCATACCTGGTGGGGGGTTTCGTTGGCTAAATCGGGGAAAATCAAGGAAGCGTATGAAAAATTCGACCAGTCCTCCC
>JAOUPX010000151.1 GCA_029879645.1 Nitrospinota bacterium | reverse complement strand
CCTTGAGGAAACAAGCATTATCCTGGGAGATTGGATTGTCTATGATAATGAAACCGCTCTCGATTCAGCCAATCAATTGATGTGGATGACCCAGGATTTCAGGAATATTGAAAGAAGATATCCCGCCTCATGGGAAGAAGCCAGAGACTGGGCTCAGTTGATGAATGATAAACGCTTCGGCGGTTATCGCGATTGGCGGGTACCCAACATCGAAGAATACAAGCTGACTTACGATCCTGACTTAACCCGCCTGGCATTTGATCGGAATAAGGATTATCCCGTGGGTTACCCCAAAATATTTCACGATGGGGGAGGGTACGGTTTTTGGGCGATGGATGAAGTCGGGGATGAATCTGCCAGGTATTTCTTTTTTGCCGGCGGATATGATAAATCGGCGCCAAAAGGTTATACCAGCCCCACTATGAGTGTCCGTCTGGTTAGAACTGTCAAGTGACTCAACCCACGGCTTGAAGATATTTCCCGATCAATGATTTCAGGCGCCCACTTTCCTCCAAATCCTTCACCCGGCTAATGGCCCTGGGAGTGAAATCTTTTTTTAGAAATAGTTTGCCGTTACGTTTCAAAGGTAAAGGTTGTTTCTTCTCTACCAATCCCTGACGAATAACCTGGATCGTCAGATCGACCCCGCAAATAACCGTTTTCCCCATTAAGGTTTGCACCGAGTCGCCTTGTTCGATATCGATAGTTTCCTGGGCTAATATTTCTCCACTGTCAATTCCGGAATTTACCGTCAAAACAGTGGCTCCAAGGCATTCCAGCCGCTCATCATGAATGGGCCAGAAGTTGCAGGATGAACCCCGGTACTGTCCGGAAATGCCAATGTGCAGATTTAAAATGCGGTCGGGAAATGAATTCAATATATCCTTACCGATTAAGCTGCACCCAAAAAGAATGATTAGGTCCGGTTGTTGGGTTTGGAGAATTTTATGAAATTCTCGGGAGTTAATCCGGTCACTCGAAACATGAATCACCCTGGGTTGATTGAGAGGAGGCCATGAAGTTGAATCTGCAAACGTACTCTCCTCATATTCTTTACGCAGGCTGAAAAACCAATCCCACGCTGTCTGGTTCTCAATCGAATTGGCATGGAAATCAGGATAAACGACATCTTCAATAACCACGCTTTCGATGGGGAACTCTTGATTCAGCCTATGGATAAAATACTGATGCCTCAAGTCTGGGCCGGTAATGAGGACCATTTTAGGATTCATTGGTGTATGTTTTGCACCAAAGCGTCTAGCACGGTGCGTGCGAATTCTTTTGCCGCCTCTGATCCCGCGGCGGTTATCATGTTATTCTCCTGGATGACCGGGGCTTTGGAAAGGGATATACCGGCCTTTTTCAGTTCTGATAAGAACAGCTCATCGTCCGGTCCTGCAGCTTCCCCTGAAAGCAGTGAAGCCTGGGCCAAAACGGCAACGCCTAACCCGATTCCCCCAATCACCCGTTCGGCACGGTAATGGTCAGTCAGGATTTGCGGAAGGATAGGGTCGTTCCATAATGATTTCGGAGCCCCTCTCCCACCCATTACCAGAACTGCATGATATTTTCCAGAAAACCCATCCTGCTTGTCCCAGTCGATCAGCATACCATCGGGTGAAAACCGGCTTTTGTCCATACCTCTCGCTTCCTGACCCGATTTGGACAGAACTATAATGTTTACTCCGGAAGCCTTTAAAACTTCCAATGTGTCAAACAACTCCTGTTCCTGAAACTGGTTTTTGGGAATGACGACCAGAATATTTTTAGATTTGAGATTCATACGCCAAAAACCGGAGGTAGATTATTATTCCGAAGGATAATTCATTTGCCAGGCCTCATAGCCGCCTATCATGCTGTGCACTTCTTTAAAACCTCTCGACATCAAGTACCCTGCGGCTCCCTGACTGGAAATACCATGGTAGCAACACACGACCAGGGTCTTCTCCTTATCCAGTTGGCCGATTACTTGATCCACATTTTGCTCGGTCAAAGAGAGTGCGGTCGGGATGTGCCCCATGGCAAATGATCCTGGATCCCGGATATCGATAATTGTCGCTGACTCCTGGATAAGCATTTCATTGACCCGGTGGACGTCGATCTGGCTGATGTTCGGCATATGAAATCTCCGTGAGGTGGGGATACCTGAGTGGGCCGCTGTTTTTAGCTGACCGGCTGTTAAAATAGGACCTCTAAATCATTAAAAAACAGGAAATGATGAATTTGAAACTCTATGGATATCAAATTTTGATATGATTGGGAACCTTAAATTTCTGAAATGGGTTCATATCCCTTACAGCCGAATTGATCCTCGGATAAGGTCTGAGGATGTTAATAATGGAGAATAATTTAAATGGCAAACGAACAACATGTGGAATTGATTAAAAAGGGGCCGGAGGCCTGGAATCAATGGCGCGAACAGAATCCGGATGAATTGATCGATTTATCCGAAGCCGATCTCAGGGGGATGGCCCTTGCTAAAGCTAATCTCAAGGGCGCCAATCTCAAACTGGCCAAACTGCAGTTTTCCAACCTGGCCGGTGCTTCTTTGGAAGGCGCCAATCTCGAGCAGGCTCGAATGCAGGAAGTGAACCTGCAAGGCGCTCAACTCGAAAACGCAAACCTCACAAAATGCAATCTCATGGAGTCCAACCTGCAGGGTACCAACATGCAAAATGCCAATGTGCAATCGGCTCAATTCAACGAAGACGTGATGTTCGCTCAAACCAATCTGAAAGGGGCCAATCTGTTGGACGCTTCAGGTCTCAGCGTCATGCAGATTCAGACCTCACTTGTGGATAAAGATACCAGGCTTCCGGAATACCTGAGTGACGATATGGAGGACGAGGATTTCCTGAACAGCATGATTTAATTTTCCCGGAGCCTTTAAGTTGGCTTTTTTGAGTGCTTTGTCACTTTCCATGGATGCTGCTCCCAATTTTAGGTTTGAAATCCCAACTGAGCCTTTATAATTGAAGGTACAGGAATTCCAATATTTTCAAATGGTTAGTTGGAGCAGAGTTGATGAGCTACATCCAAAAAAGCTTGCTGGACGGTGAAGAAATCATTTATCTGACCCGGCGTCATAAGATAATTTTTACCTATCCGGTAGTCTGGCTGCTGATCGCTATATCTTTGTTCGCCGTTAAATACATTTTTGTGTTTAAACCGGAAATAGATTTCGCCTTTAGGATTTTTGCAGGCATTTTCCTTTCCGTGGCAATCCTTCATGCGCTGGTAATATGGATCAATTATCTGTGCGCTGAGTTTGGGATTACCAATCAGCGTGTGATCGTAAAGGAAGGTTTCCTGAAAAGAAAAACTATTGAAGTGTTTTTGAAAAGTGTCGAAAGCGTACAGGTGGACCAGAGTATCTGGGGAAGAATCTTGAATTTCGGTACCGTCATCGTTTCCGGCACCGGAGGTGTCAGCGATCCTCTTAGCATGATTCGCAATCCCCTGGATTTCAAAAAGCAGGTCCAGCAACACCTGGCCGGTATTTGATTGTCTACTCTGAGGACAGTGTTGGGCGAGGTTGTATTCCTCTGTCCAGGGGCAATGGAGAGTGAAGTACTCCCCAATACATTTAAGAAGGTGTTTGTCCGTACTTTTGAGGCATACAGGGTTTGGTTGGAGTCTAGTTTTTCTCGTGCTCTTTATCTATCAATGAAAAGGCCAATTCGGTTTCCGCACGGACCGCGAAAATGGTCATGATTTCTTTCATGCTTTGGATGTCCTTAAAGGGTTTGGTATCCATGACCCAGATGATTCCAATCGGCTTTTCGAATGCGTCAAAAAGGGCAATGCCCATGTAGCTGTCAATTCCCATATCTACGAGCATTTGGTCTTTTGGGAACAGTTTGCTTACCTCGTCCGGATAAACGAACCATTCCTTTTTGAATACGTGGTCACACGGCGTATTCTTTAAATCGTAAGTAAACTCTTCCCCGAAATTATCAACGTTCCAAAAAGTTTGAACAGTGACATCTTTTTTATCCGGGTAATTGAGTTTTCCGATACCTGCAAAGGGAAGTTTTAAAGCCAGAGCCATGTGTTGAACCAGGGATTTTAAAAAATCCTTTTTGCCTTTTGAGGCAGTTCCTTTCAAGATAAGCCGGATCAGTTCGTAAGATGATTGAGTGCGCTTTTCACTCTCAAGAAGGTCATGCAGAGTTTTTTTGTATTCGATAACGAAATTTTTTTCCTTTATCAATCTTTGAACGACCCTTGGAATTTCGTAAGAAGGAGTCACATCTTTAAGGATATACTCATGAGCTCCTAATCGAAGAGCCTGGCAAGCCTCCTGGCGGGATGTTTCTTCGGCGACTACGATTAATGGACAGGAAATTGGGTAATCCGCATCGGACAATAATTCCATCCCCCGGCCGTCCTGCAATTCGAGATCGGTGATCACGAAGTCTGGGAACGGTTTGGATAGATGTTTCCGGGCTTCAGAAAGTGAGTGAGCAGTCGTTATCTTATAATGGGTTGAATCAGCCTGCAAGGCTTGCCGGATGGTTGGCGGCTGATCCGGATTTTCAATCAACAGAAGGTATGTATGGTCTGGGGTTGCAAATTTTTTCATGAAAAATAAATCTGAAGGGTAGCGCTAATATTGATATAAAAAATACATTGCCATATCCCTCCCCGGAAATTGAACGAAAACCAGATTTTTGTGACTTAAATCGGCTTAATGCGATAATACAAGCCCCTTTTCTCTCCTCATTATTTATAGTGTAACCGCCATAAATCAGTATAATCAAGTATGAAGTTGTAAGGGTTATACAAAATTCAATGCTTTAGGAAATACTATTTTATGGGTATTTGAATAAGTCGCCCATATGATTATTTTTCCGGGGAAATAAATAGCCGGTACTTGAAGAGGAATTATATAAAAATAAAAAGGAAAAGGTTCTCCACCTCAAAAATTATTTATTTCGGAGTATCACATCCTTTAAATTGGAATACAGATTCCATATAATTCCAGATAAATCATGCCTTCAGGGCAAAAACCGGGTCCCGAATTACAAACATCGCCTTCATCCACGGTGCCATCGCAATCGTTATCGAGACCGTCGCAGGTTTCCGCTGTGGGCGAGGTGGTGGCCTGACAGCTCAGTCCTCCGGCGGTGCACATGAGCGTGCCGGGTTCACACACACCGAGCTGACCGGTACTGCATGAACCGCCACCACCCGGATTGCCTTCGTCGATCACGCCGTCGCAATCGTTATCGAGACCGTCGCAGGTTTCCGCTGTGGGCGAGGAGGTGGCCAGACAGCTCAGTCCTCCGGCGGTGCACATGAGCGTGCCGGGTTCACACACACCGAACTGACCGGTAGTGCATGAACCTCCGCCGCCCGGATTGCCTTCGTCGACCACGCCGTCACAATCGTTATCGAGGCCGTCGCAGGTTTCCGCCGAGGGCGAGATGGTGGCCTGACAGCTCAGGCCTCCGGCGGTGCACATGAGCGTGCCGGGTTCACACACACCGAACTGACCGGTAGTGCATGAACCTCCGCCGCCCGGATTGCCTTCGTCGACCACGCCGTCACAATCGTTATCGAGACCGTCGCAGGTTTCCGCCGAGG
>JAOUPX010000133.1 GCA_029879645.1 Nitrospinota bacterium | reverse complement strand
CGCGATACGCTGGAAGCACGCTGACCCCCATGCCCAGAGGTTTTGCCAATTGCTCGATCCAGGTCGGACCGTTGGTCAGGTGATGCCCCCCGATGGCGTAAGGCGATTCGGGAACCCCAAAAGCAGGATCCAGATCATATCCGGGCGGCAGGTTCAATCCCCCTTCATCCGCAAAGAAGTTGCCGGAGTCGGATAAGCTGGTTCCGAACACGACAAATTTGTTGAATTGAGTTTCTGCGGCCACCACGTTGGGGATCATCAGTGCGATTGCTAGAAATGTTGCCAGAATGAATTTTTGTACCCCTTTCGTTTTCATGGTATTCCCTCCTCAAGATTAATAGATGATTATTCTCCCGAGTTCCGTTCAGGGGGGTAACTGTGTAGACCCAGAAACCCCTACTGTGCTCCAATTGAGCTTCTTTTTGTAAATATATAACATATCGTTCAATAATCAATATAAGATTTGCTAAGCCGAATTAAATATCCTGTAACTTATTGTTTTATAGGAAAGTAGTACTCAGGATTTTTCGTTGTACCCTATTCAGCGATGGTTTAAACTGCGATGCTTTGGATTTTAAAGGTTTTGAGGGAAGGGTATGAGCAAGGAACTGCGAAAAGACATATTAAAGAGGCTGAAGCGGGTGGTGATCAAGGTAGGGAGCGGTGTGATCTCCGACCACGAGTCGGGCCGAGCCCCTATGGAGCGCGGACTCAGCCAGAAGCGCATCCGCAGTTATGCCCGGCGCATTCGGGCTATCATCGACTCCGGATACGAAGTGATCCTGGTGTCCTCGGGCGCGGTGATGGCGGGGCGCGAGCGGCTCAACCTCCAGCGGCCCAACCTCGACATTCCGGAGAAACAGGCCTGCGCCGCCATTGGCCAGAGTTCCCTGATCCGTTCCTACGAGCGCTGGTTCGAGAAGCAGGACCTCAAGGTGGCGCAGATTCTGCTGGGCCATGACGACCTCGAAAACCGCAAACGCTACCTCAACGCCCGGCACACGATGGAAGCCCTGCTGGAGTACGGCGTCATTCCCATCGTCAATGAAAACGATACGGTGACGGTCGACGAAATCAAGATCGGCGACAACGATACGCTGTCGGCGAACGTGGCCTGCATGGCGGAGGCGCAACTGTTGATCCTGCTGTCGGACGTGGAAGGTTTGTACACCGCCGATCCGTCGAAGGCCGGCAACAAGTCCGCTCCGGCGGAGTTGATTTCGCACGTCGACCGCGTTACGCCGGAGATCGAACGGATTGCGGGCAAGAGCAAGAATCCGCTGGCGGTCGGCGGCATGTACACCAAGGTGCTGGCGGCGAAGAAGACCATGAGTTTCGGCATTCCCACGATCATCATCAACGGTCTCAAGGGCGAGAATTTGAAAAAGGTGTTTGCCGGAAGCAACATCGGCACGCTGTTCTGGTCGGGCGAGACGAAGATCAAGGACCGCAAGCACTGGATCGCCCACACGCTGAAACCGGCGGGATCGATTAAAGTCGATGGGGGTGCGGGCAAGGCTCTGGTGGAGCGCGGCAAGAGTTTGCTGGCGGCGGGGGTTGTGAATGTAGACGGAAAATTTGAATTCGGCGCCGCCGTGCGCATCCTGGACGAGAAGGGAAAAGAAATCGCCCGCGGACTGGTCAATTACAACTCGCGTGATCTCGACCAGATCAAGGGTCTGAAAACCGCCGACGTACGCAGTCTCGTCGGCGCCAACTTTTACGAAGAGGTTATCCATCGCGATGACCTCGTACTGGTGTAGCCATGCCCAAGTGGTGGGAAGATGAACCGATCCGTTTCGAGTGCCAGCCCGATTGCTTCAAGTGCTGTATGAAGCCGGGTGTGGTGACGTTCGACCGGGGGGATATTCACGAGGCGGCGAAGTTTCTCGAAATCAAGACTTCCGATTTTAAAAGGAAATTCCTGAAAAAGGAGTTCGGTGTATATGAGATGGAGATGGAGGATGGGCAGTTGTGCCAGTTTCTCACCCTGCAGGGGTGTAATATTCATCCCGCCAAACCGAAACAGTGCCATACGTATCCGTTCTGGCAGGAAAACCTGAGATCCCGCAACCACTGGCAACTGGTCGCCGGATTCTGCCCGGGCATCGGCCAGGGACCTGTTATTCCGGTGGAAGAAATCAAACAGCGCCTGAAAGATTTCAAAGGTTGACTGGCAAACCTGAACCCAATTTAACCACAGATGAACACCGATAAACACAGATAGACCAAAAGACTGTCACCCTGAGCTTGTCGAAGGGCGACAACAACATTCCCCTCCTTGGTAGGGAGGGGAACCGGGCCACGCCCGGGGCAAAATTGAGTCCAGCGTCACGCTGGCTTGACTTTGCGGGTTAAATCTTTATGATACCCGGTTGGCCCCCGATGAGGGCCGTCCAGCCTTTAAATGAATTCGTAGAACTATTTTTTAACCGTTGTTAAATAGAGGGAATGCCATGTCTGTTTTTGTCGTTGTTGGGATGCAGTGGGGTGATGAAGGAAAGGGGAAAATCATCGATCTGCTGACCGAGCAGGCGGACGTGGTGGCGCGTTACCAGGGCGGGCACAACGCCGGGCATACCATCATCTTCGACGGCAACAAGTATATCCTGCACCTGATCCCCTCCGGCATTTTCCGCGCCGACAAAAAATGCGTGATCGGCAACGGGGTGGTGATCGATCCCGCTGCGCTGGCGGAAGAGATGGCCATGCTCAAGAGATTAGGGTTCGACTACGAAGGGCGGCTGTTGATCAGCGACCGCGCCAACATCATCCTGCCGTACCATCGCATTTCCGACCAGCAGAAGGAAGGCGATTCCGGGTCGCGCACCATCGGCACCACCGGGCGCGGCATCGGGCCGACGTACTCCGACAAAATCGCGCGGGTGGGTTTGCGCACCTGTGACTTTATCGACGAGGGGCAACTGCAGGAAACAATTCGAGCCAATTACGAAGAGAAGAAAAAGATTCTCAAAAACCTGTACGGAGAAAACCTGCCTGACCTGAGCGAGATTGTCGACCAGATGTTGAAGCACCGGGACCTGTTCGTGAAGTTTATCGGTAATACCCAGAGTTTTCTTCGCGATCAAATCGCCGAGGGCAGGAAAATCCTGTGCGAAGGCGCTCAGGGCACCATGCTGGATGTCGATCACGGAACCTATCCCTTCGTCACCTCGTCGAACTCCACCGCCGGCGGGGCGTGTACGGGTCTCGGCATTCCACCGGGAAAAATCAAACGCGCCATTGGCGTCATCAAGGCCTACACCACGCGCGTGGGCGAAGGGCCGTTTCCGACGGAACTGAACGACGATTACGGCGAGCAGTTACGCAACGATGGCGCCG
The DNA here is from genome assembly GCA_029879645.1 of Nitrospinota bacterium. Classification (GTDB taxonomy): domain Bacteria; phylum Nitrospinota; class Nitrospinia; order Nitrospinales; family Nitrospinaceae; genus SZUA-226. The sequence continues at coordinate 3,715 of JAOUPX010000133.1, read as the reverse complement.
AGTTTGGTTCGACCACCGGGCGGCCGCGACGATGCGGCTGGTTCGATGCCGTGGTCGGCAGGTACGCCGTCGAGTTGAACGGCATCGATAAAGTGACCCTCACCAAGGTCGACGTGCTGGATAAGCTGGATACCATCCGCGTCTGCACCGGTTACCGCCACAACGGAAAAGCGGTTGAGGGCATGCCCGCCAGCCTCTCCGTTCTGGAAGCGGTCGAACCGGTGTATATTGAGTATCCGGGGTGGAAAACGAGCACCTCCGGCATCCGGTCCTTCGACCAACTGCCGGACAACGCCAAACGCTATGTCGACGGCCTGCAGGATCACCTCGGGGTGGAGATTCCACTGGTTTCCACGGGTCCCGGCAGAGAAGAAACGATCATGCGCGGAGATTTGCTGTGAAGTTCGAACTGGCCGATAACCTGTTGAGTTATCTGTCCGAAAAAGGCGCGGCAGATGTGACCCTCGACCTCGAAGAAATTCCGTCCAACTGCTGTCTCGGACGCCTGCCGGAAATGAAGATTTCGCTCGAAAGCCCAGCCAATTCAGACGCATACCGGCATTTTGATGTCGGCGGAATTCATATCCACCTGTCCAAACTGCTCCGCACCCAGGACACCCTCAAGCTGTATCTTGCCGGCCTCGGCCCCTTCAAAAAAGTTGAAGCGTCCGGCGTCAACCTTGTACTATAATAGCCATTAGCCTTTAATTTTAAGGATTTAAGGGTATTTTACCCTGATTGGTTTTATATATGTGGACGCTGGTCATACTGATATTTTCCTGCCTGTTTTTTTATTTCGTGGGCTACCGGTTTTACGCCGCGCGGATCGACCGCGATGTGATCCAACCCGACGCCGGATATGAAACCCCGGCCATTAAGCAAAACGACGGTGTCGATTACGTACCCAGCAAACCGATCGTGTTGTTCGGTCACAATTTTGCGTCCATCGCCGGGGCGGGACCGGTCATCGGTCCGATCATCGCCATGCATCATTTCGGCTGGGCGCTGACCATTGTCTGGATTCTGATCGGCAATGTGTTCATCGGTGCGGTGCACGATTACCTGACCCTCATGATTTCCGTGCGCAGTCGCGGAAGCTCGATTGCCGACATCGCCGAAACCACCATGGGTCCGCGCGCCAAAAATGTGTTCGCGCTGTTTCTGGTACTGGCGATGTTGCTGGTGATCGCCGTGTTCGGTGTGGTGGCGGCAAAAACACTGATCGCGCAACCGCAGATGGTGATTCCGACTCTGGGGATCATTCCCGTATCGATGCTGTTGGGCTGGGCGATTTATCGCAAGGGATTTCCACTTGGGATTTCATCCGTTCTGGCCATCACGGCATTGCTATCGAGTATCTATCTCGGATTCAAATATCCCATCCCGCTTCCGGAAACGGGCGTTCTGGGATTGTCGCCGCTCATGTTCTGGTTCGTGGTGCTGATGTTTTACGCCGGTGTGGCGTCGGTGATGCCGGTGCATTTACTCCTGCAACCGCGCGATTATCTGTCGACCTATGTGTTGTTCGGCAGTATGGCGCTGGGAATTGCCGCCCTGTTGTGGGTGCATCCCGGACTCAACACCCCGGCATATCTTGGTGGATATTCCGAAGAGCAGGGGCCGGTATGGCCGATGTTGTTCGTGCTGGTGGCCTGCGGGGCGGTGTCCGGGTTCCATTCGCTGGTGGCGGGGGGAACCGTGTCGAAGCAGTTGACCAACGAGACCGAAGGCCGGCTGATCAGTTACGGCGGTATGTTGACCGAAGGCGTGGTTGCCGTCAGCACCGTCCTGCTCGTGGGTGGCGGCCTGTACTGGGTGGCCCCGGCGGGCGGCGGTATTGATATGAATGCCCTCGGGTTTCGCGAAACGTTGAAGGCCGGGGGATGGATTCACGCCTTCGGCAGTGGCTACGGCCATGTGGTCAGTCAGATGCTGCCGGTCCTGGGATTCACCGTCGCTTCCATGGTGGCGGTCCTGGCTCTGAATACGTTTGTCATGACGACGCTGGATACCGCAGTGCGGATTACGCGGTTCATCGTGCAGGAGGGAGCGGGGGCGCATGTGCCGATCATGCATAACAAATATGTGACGACCACCGGGGTGGTGGTTCTGTCGTATCTGATAGGCGCGACCGACGGCTGGCAGAAAATCTGGCCGATTTTCGGGGCGACCAATCAACTCATCGCGGCGGTGGCGTTGTTCGTGATTTCAACTTATCTGATCGGGGTTCGGAAACCGACCACCTACACGCTGGTTCCGGCGGTGTTTATGGTAGTCACCACTATCGGGGCGCTGGCGTGGCAGGCATACCGGTTCGTTTCGGCTCCGGAACCGAACTGGTTTCTGGGTGGCGCATCCGTGGTGTTGATCGGTCTGGCGCTGTTTGTGGGATATGAGGGTGTGCAGGCCCTGAAACTGCATAAACTGCGACCCCTGCCGGGAGAGGGAACTTGTTGACAGTTAACTCCAACCGGTGATCCCTATGAGCAATTTATGGTTTTTAAATTATTTGCGGAGATTCGCCGCCCCGCGCGAAGCGGCCTTGATTTTCCCCTGAAATATTATATGATGAACTGCTAAATATCGAATGAGGGTGTGAATTGTGAAAATCAGTGAAGTCCTGGCCCGCAAGGCCGAACAGAAACATGCCGGAAAACCCCTGGAAGATCGCCCGCGCATGCCGGTCGACAATAAGGCGCTGAAGGTGATCCGCACCCGCGAGACGCCTAATCCAAAGGCTCTGCAATTTGTTTTGAATGCCCAAATACTGGAGAACGGCTACCGGTCATTTACCGATGAAGAGGGCGCCGCGGGGGATGCTCTGGCGACGTCTCTGCTGGGTCACTCTGAGGTCAAGAGTGTTTACATCATGAAAAACTTCGTTACCGTGACCATGGGAAGCGAGGCCGATTGGCACCACCTGAAAACCCCGGTTTGGGACACCATCGATGAGAAGGTTCACGTTTATCCTTCAGAGTCGGTTAAGAAGATCGATATCGATGTGTCCGATTTTCACGCTCTTCCACATGACAAAAAACTGGCGGCGATTGAAATGGTGCTGGACCGTTCCATCCGGTTTCAGTTATCCCAGGACGGAGGTGGAGTGGACCTCAAAGGATTGGAAGGCAACGAAGTACAGATCCACTATCAGGGGGCTTGCGGTGATTGCCCGTCTTCTCTGACCGGCACTCTCCAGCATATCGAACGGCTGATCAAACAGCAGTTGGACGGTGACCTGACCGTCAAGTCCGTCTGACCCATTCTTACCGTACCAGATCCCTCACATCTTGAAGCAGTTTCCGCGTATTGTTTTTTTGCGGCTTGATCCCAAGCAGGGTCATTTGCGGCCTTTGGGCCGGTCCTTCCAGTTTGAAATGAGTTTCGATCAATCCCCCCTTGCCCTGCGCTTTCGAAAGCAATTGGGATATTTGAGGTGAAGATTTCAGGGCCCTGCTCACATTGAATTTAGGCAGAGCTTTCCCCAGCATGTCCAGGGACTGGGTGTAGCCGTCGAAGATGCCTTCGAGGTAGATATCAATGGGTTCCCCCTTGAGGGCGAGATTGGTGGTATTGAATTTACCGTTGCTGATCTTGAAGTTGCCGCCCAGATAATCAAACCGCAATCCGTTTAAATTTTGTTTTCGGAAAAAAGTGGGGTCGATGACCGCTATTATGGTTTTCACTTCTTCCGCTTTGTCGAAATTGACCGGTTCGA
>JAOUPX010000006.1 GCA_029879645.1 Nitrospinota bacterium | reverse complement strand
TCTCCGGTAGCGATCAGAGTGAAGGGCTGTTGTCCTTCTATGCGGGCTTTCCCATTGAGCGTTTCTCCCTGGATTTCATACAGGATAAAACTTTCGTCCCATCGGGCTTTTCCTTTGATTTGGGAAACCAGCAGTTCATGCTCCCCGATAGGAATTTGAGCATCGCGGGTCACAAAACGGGTTTCCGCTTTTAAGTCGCGGGACAGTGCGGCACCATCGGCCAGGGAATTTAAAGGACAGGAGGCCAGCAGGGTCAGTTGTTCAATTTGAACGGGAATCGGTTGTTTGTTAGCGGTGCCGCTAGTTACCTCCTGCGGGGGTTGAAAGGCCCGGATCAATTCGGGAAAAGAGAACGGTTTGGTGCGAATCTGGACTTCCAGGCGCGAGTTGTCCGAGAGCACATCATCCGCTTCCACCCTCCCCAGCAAAAACAACGGACCCAGGTCCAGATGGAGATCTTCCAGAATCAAATCAATGGTATCAGAACCCGACCGCCGGATTTTTAAATCGAAAGAATACCCCAGCGGCTTGCTCTCGCTGGCATCCTGCTGTTCACCATGGATGATCTGAAGAGTTCCCTGTTCTACATGAATATTTTCAGCGGTGATATGAAACCGCTTCAGACGGTTGCGAAAATCATTCAGGAGCTGGCGCTCTATTAAAGCAGGGGGATTGCTTGGCGGTACCGCGGGTTTCTCCTGGGTTTGCGGTTCGGGTCTGATCACCTGGGCCATCGTAAAATCACCCACCGTTCTTTTATTATGAGAAGACAGCGACGTTTTTTTGAATTCAGTTTTTGGCGATCCGGAAGCTTCCCGGTATATTTTAATTCTCGGTTTGACAATGGCGGCATTCTCAACCACCACCTCTCCCTTTAACAGGGGAAGGACTTTAACCTCAAGGAACAGGCTTTCGGCCCACAGCAGTTGACGTCCCGCCTCGCCGGTGCGTACTGTCAGCCCTCCTGCTTCCAAACCGAGGCCATTCGAGTAGCCCAGATCGAGGAATTGGATCTCCACCTGCGTGCCGGTATTTTCGGACAAGGTTTTAGCCAGGGATTCCCGCAGGGTGTCCATGTCCAGAAACCATGCAACAGCGCCGGCACCGGCCATCAACAGAGCCAGACCAAAAAACAGCACCTTCAAGAGTTTTTTCCACCGATTTTGGGGCGGTTTTTTCCAGGGGGTATATTCGGAGTCTTTTGAAGCGTTGCTCATAAACTACATCTTATATAAGGAAATGCTTTCATGGAAGAGGGATTTGCGGGAAGTGGGAGCCCATGTGCAGGGAAGCGTCTGCTTTTACAGGCTCAACAGCCAAAAAAAAATAAGGAGACGGTCAGGATTTGATTTTATCCTGAACCGTCTCCGGTCGAACAATCTGTTTATCTAAGTGATAATTATCGGGTTAGAACCCGAAACCGCCGTGATTGGCCGCAACCATGCACGCCAGCATGGGTAGCGAGAGCCAGGCATTGGTGCGGCTGGCGAGAAATGCGGTCCGTTTGGCTTTCGCCAATGCGTCGCCTTCCAGTTCTCCTGCAATAATTTTTTTCTGGTTGGGCCAGATGAGAACCCAAACGTTGAATGCCATGATGATTCCCAACAGCATTCCGATCATGATCTCAGGGCTGGGGATTCCCTGTACCTTGCCGCGTCCTACGACATAATAAATAATTCCCGTGATGACGGTCCACAGGGCTGCGTGCCGGAAAAAGAAAAGCGCTTTCGGCAGAATAATTTGTGTGTACGGTTTGGCGGCGCCCGCCTCGGTCATCTTGGGCATGGACTGCACCTGCACCAGATTGAAAAAATACAACAGGCCGATCCAGAGAATTCCGATCAGCACATGAAAAAACTCAGCTACCCACATAAATGCCCTCCTAAAGTTCCAAATTGATATTGGTATATTAAAAACCTGAAAAAAACGGGATAAACATCTGGTTTGAAACCCCTCCAGCAATTACTGGATAAGATGGGATTATTATAGTCGGGATTCAATTAATTTGAAATATTTCCGCTCTGTCGGTCATGAACCGGATTTTTGAAGCAGGAAAAGCAGTAATATCCCGATAGCCGCCAGATTGAATACCAGGAGGATAAACGCCCATCTACCTGGCAAACAGCTGTTTTCCCGCCTTAGAGAGGCCGAATGCGGTGTGCGATCATCCGATGGTTCCCGGTTTTCGGAGGAGTCTCGGTGTTTTCGCTTTAATGCCTCATTTTCCTCGACCAAAGCCCGGTTTTGGGCGGTCAACTTCTCGACCTGATCCTTCAGGCGCAGTCGCTCCACCTTGAGGGCCTTGGATCTGGCGATTTCCCTCGCCAGCGCCTCTTCCGGCCCGAGGGTGATGCCGTCATCTTCCGGGATGTCCTGCCATTCGTTCGTCATGGCCTCATCATACTCCCAATGTCAGAAGAAAGAAAATGGAGAGGAAGAACCGGTCAGGATTTGTGGGTGTGAAAGGCGTCGCTGGCGGCGGTCAGCCGGGACAACTGCTCCGTGCTGAGTTCGAGGTCGCCCGCCCGGCAGAACTGTTTGATCTGTTCGGGTTTTTTCGATCCGACAACAGCCGTCACAACATTCGGGCGAGACAATACCCAGGCCAAAGCGACGTTGATGGGTTGGGTATTCGCTTCCTCCGCGATGGTTTCAACCGTTTTGAGGACTTCCCTGGAGTGGCTGAACAGCGGTTCCTGGTACACCTCGTATTGTTGGCGTGTTGGGGAATCGGCCTTCAGGCGTCCGCCCAGGAGCCCGCGCGCGGAAGGGGAATAGACCATGGTACCGACGCCCGCATTCTGGCACAGTTCCAGACCCTGGCTTTCATATTCGCGTTCCAGCAGGTTGTAGGCAACCTGGTTGACCACGAACTCGGACAAATGGTCGCCGAACCGAGCTAAATCGTCAGTTTCAAAATTGGACAGGCCGACAGTTTTGGCCTTACCGCTGTCACGCAGGGCAGTCATGATGTCCACCAGTTTTTTGGATTTGTCTGGAGTGTTGAAAAAACCGCCGGGCCAGTGGACGAGGTAGACGTCGACAAAATCCCGGGCCAGGGCGCGGAGGGTACCCTCCAACCGTTCCTGATAGCTGGCGAGGGTCAGGTCCGCGTCCGGCCATATTTTTGAAATGATCAGGACGTCATTTTTTTTGGAGCCGAGGGCTTTTCCCAGGCGGCGTTCCGATTCGCCGTCGCCATAACCTTCCGCCGTATCGAAGGCGGTGATACCGCCATCAAGCGCGGCTTTCACCGAGGTGTCGGCATCCTGTGGAGTGCAATAATCCCCCCAACCGCCGCTGGGCGCAATCTGCCAGCACCCGAAAGTGATGACGCTCCATGGTTTGTCTAGGCTCTCTAATGAAAGGCTTCGCATTATTTTATCACCACGAAAATACGTTGCCCCCTGGCGGGGGAGCCAATTTCACCGAGGCTGGGAACCCGAGAATGAAAAGTTGTCATCGCCATCTTATTTCATCACTACGATGATGCGCCGTTTGGTGTAATGCGGGCCCTCAGTCCGGAACGAGGCGGTGACCGGTTTCGACCACTCCTCGGAACTGCCGAGGTGTTTTTTAAATCGCCAAACCTTCCAGCCGACCGCCAGGATTGCGGTTCCGGCCAGCAGGATGAACGCGGCGAAAATGAACCCGATCAATGCCGGGAACAGGAAAATCAAAATGGCCAGCATGACCAGCGATCCGCCGAACAACAGGATGCCCTTTTGCAGGCTTTTATAACCTTCGTCGAATATGTCTTTATGATTCATATTATGCTCAAACATGATTACTCCTCCGGCCAGGGGCCGGACCCAGTATGCCCCTATTTTTAAAGAGGGGTTGGGGTGATTCTTCCCTTATGTCTTTAATTATATAAGACCGAGCGAGGGCCGGGTCAAGGCGGGAACGAGGTAATTGGAGCCGGGTTGTCTTGCTGAACCTGTCGAAGCATGGCATGGTGCCCCCCTTCGACAAGGTCAGGGTGACGCTATTTTAAAAATCTTTTTAAAATCGCGTTTTTGAACGCTTAACGGTCGTTTCCAGTTAGTGACGCGCGGGCTGGGGTGGTACAGGGGCAGGAGTGTAAAATTTTTCGTTTTTTGCGGTTTGCCTATTACTTCGGATAACGTGTAGCGGGTACCCAGCAGGCGGTTGATAGCGTCCAACCCGACACCGCCCAGTGTGACCACGACTTTTGGATTCATCAGTTTAAGTACCGATTCCAGGTAGGTGGAACAATTGTCGATCTCTTTCGTTGTCGGGCGCCGGTTGTTCCCGTTGGCGAGGGGATTGCACAACACCGCGTTGGTGACGAAGATATCCTGCCGCGTCAATCCCACATGGGCGATCAACGCTTCAAAATTGTCCCCCGACTTGTCGCCGGAAAACGGGATGCCGGTGCGCGCTCCACCGAAACGCCCCGGCGCTTCGGCCACGAACAGGATTTTGGAATCGATTGAACCATTGCCTGGTCCCAGCACGGCGCTCTGGTCAACCATGTTCGGACAGGTGGTGCATTGCGCCGCTTGTTGGGTCAGGCGCTCGAACTCACGATGTGGGCCGGACATTGTCGCTAATGAGATGATTTTTTGTCGTGGGTGGCGGGAGGGGCGGGCGCTTCCTCATCTTCCTCTTCATCCTCCTCTTCGGCGCTGGTGCGGCAGACGACGAGGAATCCCACGAGCATGATGACGCTGGCGATGATGGTGAGGAGTATGTCCATGTTTCTAAAACGGTTTGACGGTGGCGAGATAGATCATGCCGCCGGCGATGATGAATATGGCGATATGCACCATCATAGCGTACTTTTTGGGTAAATGGTCCTGTTTGATCTGCCGGCCATTCTGAAATCCCAGGGCCGCCAGCACCAGCAGAAGTCCGAGTTTCGGATAAATCCATTTGCTCTCGTCGAATACCCCGGTTTTTATGGCCAGGTACAGACCGGAAGCGACCGTCACGAACAGGATCGGATAGTATATGAATTTATGGATGCGGTTCTGGGTTTTGCGTAGGCCTTCGCGTTCCTCCGCCGATTTCAGCCGCAGGCGGAACACGACGGTCAGTGACTGCAAAAACAATGTGCCCACGACGAGGCACATCGAAACCATATGGAGCGTCAAAAAGAAATTTTTCATAAGGACCGAAGTGGATGGCTCAGGAGTTTTCCCTGGCAGTGGGCTGGGGCTCTCTTTTCCAATAGACCAGGCTGGAAATCATAAGGGCCAGGCCGATGCCGCAATAGATGGCGCCGACAACGACGTAGCCACCCAGGTATTCGTTGAACGTTCGCAGGGAGATACCCAGAGCGATCATTCCGGCAATCAGAAAATAAAATGATTTGGCGTACACATGATGGACCTTCAGTGGCTCCTCGATGCTGTCAATGCGCGATTTGTTGCGGCGCGCGGTTTTGGAGAGCACGAAGCGGCCCTTGGCCACGCCTATGATGGCGCTGATCGCGATAGAAATCATCAGAGCGGTTTGGGTAGCGTTCTGTGTATTCAGGGCGTCCTGATACATGTCTGCTCCCCGAATGATCATGAGTAATCCCACCAGCCCCCAGATGGAACCGGCCAGAGTATAAAGACTGTTTTTATTCACAGGAGTTCCCTCAAAAGCGGTTATCAACTCAAATTTAGATGCCAAGAATGAAAAAAGGATTTTACCAGAGAAAGGTCAGCGTTGGGAAGGGCGTTCACTCATCGGGGTGCCCCGGACCGTCCGGACAGCCATCCGGCCGCTTTTGCTTTTATAGAGGGTATCGGACTCGCCCGTGATGAAATTAACGATATACCCGTCCTGCCCTATGCCATCCGAGGTCCATGCCGTGGCCAGCGGGCCGTGGGAGAAGACCGGGTTCATTTTCAAGTCTTTACCGTATTTGTCCTGGATAGAATGGTCGGGATCCACCAGGGTCAATAATTCTTCCAATTCCGGAAGCCGCCAGTCGTTGTACCCGGCCAGTTTCTGGTAGGCCATACTCCTCGTGTATTCGCGGGCTTCATCCCAGGAAACCCATCGGGCTTCCATTTGCCAGGAATCCTCTTTGGCCCACATCAGTTCGGTCAGGTTGTCGGTGATGGTGCCGTTGCCATTGTCGGTAAACCGGGGTTTGTCTTCAGTCATGTGATTCAGGTCCTCAGGGCCGCCTGGTCGTCCAGGGACAAGGCCGACAGGCGGGATTTCAGGCTACTAAGGTCGAACTTTGGAGGGTGAAGCAATTCCGCCCGTTGTTGAATGTTTCGGAACGAAAGTTTGAGCAGAGTGTCCGAATAGCATAGGAACTGGGTCCGGCGTAGAATTTGCCGGACGGTTTTGCGCGATATTTTGACTGGATCCTCCGATTTCAAAAGTTCACGGTTGTTATGGAGAGTGGCTACAGTTTCCACTGCCATCCATAACGGCCAGATACAGAACAGCCGGATGCGGGGGGCTTTCCGGGGAATCGCCATCGTGAACTTCAAGGCATCCTGCAGGTGTCCCATGGTTTTATTGAGCAGGTGTTCCAGGATTTGAAGGTTTTTTTCCTCCGAAGCGCCTGAACTGAATTCTTCCACAGTCAGGCCTTTGGATTCGATGTAGGAACGCGGCACATAGGACCAGCCCCGTCCCCGATCGGCAATGATATCCTTGGAGATATTGGTCATCTGCAGGCCGAGGCCAAAGGAGACGGCAGTATCGCGCATGGTTTGCCGGGCCTGGTTGCTGAGTTGAGGGAGTTCCTCGATAAACAGGTTGCAAAGCATTTCCCCGACGGCTCCCGCCACGAAGTAACAGTACTCCTCCAGCTCCTCTTCGTTTTCCAGCAGGGTGAGGGCGCTGGCATCGAATTTTTTCTGGAAGTAGGCCATGCCGCGCGCCATTTCAGACACCGAGGGAATGATCTGTGCCTGGTGATTGCGGGGCAGGGTGTCGAATACGTTGAAAGCCCGCTGTGTTTGCGACAGCAGTTCCAGGTCGTTGGGACTGCCGTCGACGGTTTCGCACTCTTTTATCCAGTCTGAGAGGGCGCCTTTTCGATAATCCGCGTCCTGGATCAGGATGGAAAATTCGCGCAGAAGTTTTATTTTTATTTTGGGATCGAGACGGGCGGCGTCTTCAATGGTGTCGATAATACGGCAGAACAGATAGGCGGTCAGGATGCTTTTATGCAACTCTCCCTTGAGGACGGAGATATTGAGCGCGAAAGTGCGGCTGACTCTCGGTAACGTTTTTTGACAATATTCCCAGTCCTTCATTTCCACAGTGCTGTCCATCCTTTAAACAAACATAACTGAAGGGGAACGAGTAGTGTGCGCTCCGCTACAGTCATGAAGGTAATGTGTTAAAGTTTGATTTTGGAACCTTCGTGGGGTTTGACAACTATTTCCGATCGCGCCGAACAATCGGTTCCTGCTGTTTAGTGGACCGGTTGAGAATCCAGCATATCCATTTCTTCTGCGATTGCGAGGATGGCCGAATGCACGTCGTTGATAATATATTCAGGGGTGCTGGTTCCCGCGGTGATGCCAACATGCTTTTTGTTAACGAACCATTGTTTGTCCAACTGCGTAGAGGCCTCGATGTGATGGGCTTCCACATTTTTCTCGTCACACACCTGAACCAGTTTTTTGGTATTTGAAGAATTGTAACCACCGATCACGATCATCAGGTCCACCTGGTCCGCCAGATCCCTCACGGCGATTTGCCGGTCGCGTGTCGGTTGACAAATGGTGTTAACGAAAGCGACGTCTTCTACCCAATCCATTTCCCTGATTTTTTTAACAAGCTGCTCCACTTTTTCCACCTGTTGGGTGGTCTGGCTTACAATGCCAAATTTTCGTTTGCCGGTGGCTTCCAGTTTGCAAAAATCTTCTTCGCTTCCCACCACAACGTAATCATCAAGATCGCCGACGATACCTTTGACCTCGACATGAGCCTCCTGCCCGATTACCACGGGAAAATAGTTTTTTTCCACCATGGATTTGATGGTTTTATGAACCCGCATCACCAGGGGGCAACTGGCGTCATACACAATCAAACCCGCATCAGTGAGCTTCTTTTTCATTTTATCGGCGGCGCCGTGGGCGGTGATCATGACTTTTTTGGTCTTGATTTCATCGAGAGCATCGGCGCCATTTACTACAGAGACACCGTTCTTTTTTAACGATTCATTGACTTGTGGATTATGAACCAGTTGGCCGACAATGGTGAGTTCCCCCTTGAACTGTGGTTCCAGGGCAAGGTTGATGGCATCTTTGACTCCGAAACAGGTTCCCAGCGCGCTGGCGAGTGATACTTTCATGGGTTTTCCTTGAAAATAATATAGGGATCAACCGTGATAAAACGGTGAAAATCATTTAAATCATAATATTTAATAATATCAGACCGGGCGGATGAATTAAATAGAAATCAGGGGCCGGAGAGAGTTCGATTACTTTAAAAACAGGTTTTTCAATAACTGCAACGTGGTCTCCCGGCCTATTTCCGCAATGGATTCGGTCAATGGGATTTTTTTCGGACACACTTCGACGCACACCTGGGCGTTGCCACAATCGGCGATACCGCCTTCGCCCATGATTGCATCCAAACGCTCTTCCTGCTCCATGGCACCGGTGGGGTGCATGTTGAACAGCCGGACCTGACTGAAGGTGGAGGCACCCATGAAATCATTATCTTTGGCGAATTGGGGGCAGGCTTCCAGGCAACATCCGCAGGTCATGCACTCGGAGAGCAAATAGGCCTTGGCTCTCTGCTTCTCGGGAATCACCGGACCTTCACCGATATCGTAAGTGCCGTCGATATGTATCCAGGCCTTCACCTTTTTCAGGTTTTCGAACATGCGGCTTCGATCTACATGCAGATCGCGGACGAGGGGGAATTTGGACATGGGTTCCAAAACAATAGGCTGGGGCAGGGCGTCCACCAGTGCGGTACAGGCCTGACGCACTTTTCCGTTGATGACCATCGTGCAGGCCCCGCAAACTTCTTCCAGGCAATTGCATTCCCACACCACGGGGGTCACTTCTTTCCCCTCGCGCGTGATCGGGTGCATTTGAATATCCATAAGACAGGAGATGACATTGGCGCGGGGTTTGCGAGGCAGTTCAAATTCCTCCCAATAGGATTTGCCGTCCGGCTGATCCTGACGCTTGATTTTCAAATGTATGGTTTTATCGTCGGGCATGGCTCACCTTCAGTCGTATTTTCTGGGCCGGGGTTGAACCAGTGAAGTGTTGACTTCTTCAAAGCTGATTTCCGGCTGGTTGTTTTGGTATTCGGCAATTGTGGTTTTAAGCCACTTCTCGTTGCATTCCTCGTATCGCTTCATGTAGGAGGTGTGTCCTGGTGGAAATTCGTCCTCCCGGATTTCGCCATATTGTCTTTTTTCGTTATATTCAACGTATTCATGCGGATCGAAATCTTCCGGCTGATTTAAATCAAATTCCGGCTTGTAATGGGCTCCACGAAATTCATTGCGGATCAGGGCGCCTTTGGTGATGATTTTGGCAAGCTGAATCTGGCAATGCAACTGCTGGATCATGCTGGGTGCCGGGTTGGACCAGTGGGTGGTGTCCGGGCACTGTAAATCCTTGAAGCGGATTTCCAGGTCGTCGATTTGTGTCAGCGCTTTGGCCAGTCTGGAGTTTTCCCGGACGATCAACACATTGGCCAGCATGATCTCTCCCAGCTCCTGGTGGAGAATGTAGGGATTTTCCCGGCCGTTCATTTGCTTAAAGGCCTGCATGCGTCCCCGCCATTGATCCCGCGCCTGATCGAACACCGTAGACGAGACTTCTTCAACATGAGAAGTCAGGTTTCTGCTGTACTGAATCAATCCCGGTCCCATCATCAGTCCAGTATAGATGCAGCTCAGGAGTGAATTGGCTCCCAGGCGGTTGGCGCCATGAAATTGATAATCGCATTCTCCCGCGGCGTACAATCCCGGAATGGAAGTCATCTGGTTGCGCGGAGATTTGTGGTCGATCAGTCCGTTACCATCGTCTTCGTAATCGGTCCAGATGCCGCCCATGGAATAATGGACTGCCGGGAATATTTTCATCGGGACCTTTTTAGGATCGTCGCCGGTAAATTTGGTGTAGATGTCGAGTATGCCTCCCAATCGGTGTTCCAGAAAACCCTCCGAATGATGAGTTAAATCTAGATACACCATGGGTTGGCCGCCAATGCCTAGCTTTTGGTTGTATACGATATCGTGGATTTCCCGGCTGGCGACATCGCGCGGCACCAGATTTCCAAAGCGCGGATGATTTTCCTCCAGAAAATAATAGCGCTCTTCTTCCGGTATATTGAGAGGGTCGCGGTTGTCGTTCTGTTTTCTGGAAACCCAGATGCGCCCGCCTTCTCCTCTAGCCGATTCGCTCATGAGCCGTAATTTATCCTGACCGGGGATGGCAGTGGGGTGGACCTGAATGAATTCGCCGTTGGCGTATTTAGCGCCTTGCAAGTAAGCGGAAGTGGTGGCGGCTCCGTTGCACACGGTGGAACCGGTAGTCTTTCCGTAAACTTGCGCGGGGCCACCAGTGGCTAACACAACGGCATCGCCTTTGACGGTGAAAATCTCCCCGCTTCGGAGGTCGTGCAGAACCGCCCCGCGACAGATGCCTTCAGAATCCAGTACGGCGGACAAGTACTCGTGCCATTCCAGTTTTTTAACCTGTCCTTCACTTTCGTATCTTCGGACCTGTTCGTCGAGTGCGTACAACAGTTGTTGTCCGGTAGTGGATCCCGCAAACGCGGTGCGGGAGTAAAGCGTCCCGCCGAATCGGCGGAATTCGAGATGTCCCTCCGGCGTGCGGTTGAAGGCGACCCCCAAGCGATCCATCAGGTGAATGATGGCCGGGGCCTGATAGCACATGTCACGTACCAGAGGCTGATGCGCCAGAAAATCGCCGCCCTTAACGGTGTCGTAAAAATGTGATTCTGGCGAATCGCCTTCGCCCTTGGTATCAATGGCGGCGTTGATCCCACCCTGAGCGCACACGGAGTGGGATCGCTTCACCGGCTGATAGGAAACGAGAGTGACCTTTGCTTTGTCCTCGCACAGCTTCATCGTGGCGGCCAAACCCGCCAGACCTCCGCCGATGACAATATATTGAGGTTTCCGTTTCCGCATCAGGGGGCTCCCTTGAAAGAGGGTTCGACGTCAACTGGATGCAGGGAAAATTCCAGCACCGTAGCGAGTCCGAGAACTGTCAGCGCTCCGCCAAAAAGAATAAATACAATGCTGGCGTTGCGTTGAGCCCTGGGCCCGATGATGATTCCCCACGACATGCAGAATCCCCACAAGCCGTTGGCAAAATGAAAAGTGGCGCTCAGGATGCCGATCAGGTAAATAATTCTTCCTGTCCAGGTGGCGAACTCCTGATTCATAACGTCGATCAGAAAAGGAGCGGCCTCGAACAGGTGATGGCCAAACCATAGTTTCGGTGCCACTGTTGTACCCAGGTGGTAGACCAGAAATACGAACACTATCGCACCCGTAAGCCGCTGCAACACGTACATCCAGTTGCGCGGATAGCGGTAGCGGAGGGCGTTCGTTTTCGCGACCTTGGTAATATAAAATCCCATGAATGAATGAAACAGGAGCGGGATATAGATGAATAAGACTTCAATCCAGATGAGAAAAGGGAGGTTGTTAATCAGGTCAATGCTCCACTGGTAGGGAAGCACGCCGACGGTTCTGAGGGAATTTATGAGGAGGTGGAACGTCAGGAACAGGCCGATGGGGATCAGGCCGGTCAGGGAATGCATCTTTAAAAGAAAAAAGTGAACCTGGCCTTTGGAGATGGAGCTCATCGGGGACCTTTATCTGAGAGCGTGAGCATTTCAATTGGGGTGTAGAAGACGCTCTATTTATTCTTACTTAATCAGGTATTGAAGACAAGGTAATTCGGAATAACTTTGTAAGGGATTTGGCGGTTCCCACGTTGGAATTAAAAATCGTATTCGAGAAGGGGGCGTTGCTTGAACCCGGGATCAACCGGTTTGTCGGTGGATGTGATTTTCAGGTTTTCGGGATTTTCAACGAAGAGATCAACAAATCCGCATTGAGCGCAGACTCGAGGCTGGAGGGGAACCTTTTTTTCGATACCATGATCTTTGCGGACGACCATGATCAATTCCAGATCCCTGCTGGTGCGCAGACCGATTTCCCCCTTGAGAACGCTGTTCGCGCCGCACTTGCTGCAGGTATTGGAGTCACTCATTTCCGGCCTCCTGATGTGGGTTTTCCGGACTGAGGGAAAGGCTGGGTGACACCCAAACCTCCCTCCCTCGGTTCGAAAATCTTTCCGACCTGGAAATTATAACATATATCCCGCCGGGGGATGTGGCTACAATTTCTTTCCTTACGCCGCGAAAACGGGGGTCTGAACCGTTTCCACATAAACCGGACGTTCCGTGCGCTCGCGGTTGATGAGTGCGTTCAGTTCCTTGCTGGCGTGAAATACAGGCTTTTTGCGGGCCGGTATCTGGATAGGCTCACCGGTTACCGGTTTTTTGCCAATTCGGGCTTCATATTCTTTCAGGCGAAATGAACCAAATCCCTGAATAACGACGCGGCCGTCTTTTTCCAGATTGGTCATGATGCCGTTGATGAATGCCAGCAGGGTCCGATCCGCTTCCTGCTTGGAAATGTTCATCTTGGCGGCCAATTTGTTAGCTAAATCTGAGCGTATCATGGGCTTCCTCGGGTTAGAGTTATCAATCTTCACTGCTTTTACTTCAAGAGTCATGCCAAAATCTGTTGAATTATTAAGTCATTGATTTAGAATGCTTTAAAAATTGGAGGTTAGGTGCGTTGTCTCAAAATTGTATGGTTTTTCGTAAATGAGTGTATGGAAAGCTGTACTACCCCTAAATGAGGAGTTTTCAATACAAATGGTAATTCTGGTCTATCTAACTCACCCCCATGTAGAGGCCTGGAACTTTCAGGATCGCCATAAGGAGCAATTTTGTAGACACTTACCGGAGGTTTCGGTGGTAGTCTGCCATAATTCAAAGGAATTTCTGGCGCGCCTGCCAGAGGCCGAGGGGGTTATCGTCTGGTTTTTCAAGCGTGAGTGGGAAAAATCTGCGCCACGGCTTAAATGGGTCGCCACTCCCGCCGCCGGAAAGGACTGGATCGACGTTGATCCCGGTTCCCGCCTGCCGGTACTGTTCGGCGGTTTTCATGGCCTGATGATGGCGGAGAGCGTGCTGGGGGCCATGCTGTACTTTTGCAAAGCCTTTCAGGCCTCTCACGATCTCCAGAAAAAAAAGAAGTGGGCCCGAATCAAGATTTCCCAAAGGATTACCTCTCTCTATCAAAAGAAAGTGACGATCCTCGGATTCGGGCGCATTGGACAAACCATCGGGCGCATTCTCAAGCCCTTCGGGTGCCAACTGACGGGCGTGAAGCGCACCGTCCCCACTACTCCGCCGCCGGATTATTTTGATGCCAATGACCGCGTGGTGGTGGCCGACCGCCTTATGGAAATATTACCGGAGACCGACCATCTGATCTTTGTTTTACCGGGCGGGGCGGAGACCTCTGAAATGTTCACGCAGGAGAACTTTGGTCAATTGCCGCGCCATTGCATCGTGTACAACGTTGGCCGCGGCAATGCCTACCGGGAAACGGACCTCGTCCACGCTCTGCGGGAAAAGCAGATCGCCGGTGCTTATCTTGATGTGTTCGAGACCGAACCCCTCCCGGAAACTTCTGAGTTGTGGGAGATGGACAACGTACTCATCCAGCCTCACCTGTCCGCCGCCTCGCCGCATTACCTCGATCTGTTTGTCGAAGAGTTGATCCCCCGCCTCCTTCTCGACGATTAACGGGCAGAGAAGACTACCGGGCGCAATCCGTTGCCTGAGGCGATAATTGCCGTTACACTAAATAGATCAATAAATTAGAGTCTGAAGGAGAGGGTGTATGCCATTGGTCCGAAAAACTATGGGATTATTTATTGTGATGTTTATGATGGCGGGGTGTGCCGAGTTGGATCAGTTTGCAAAAAACGTGCAGTCATCCATGCCCCAAACCAACTCGCTGGGCAAGATCATTGCCGGACTGAAGGAAGCACTCTCTATCGGTACCGGTAATGCGGTGGTGGATGTTTCCCGGGTCGGTGGTTACTTCAAAAACCAGGCGATCAAAATCCTTCTCCCCCAGGAAATCCAGCAGACCGGCGACTTGTTGAGAAAATTCGGATTCGGCAAGGTGGTCGACGATTTCGAACACAGCATGAACACCGCCGCCGAGCAGGCCGCGCCAAAAGCGAAGGCTATTTTTATCGACGCTATTACCCAGATGACGTTCGACGATGCCCGCCGGATTTTGAACGGACCCGATACCGCCGCCACGGATTATCTCCGGGCAAAAACTTCAATCGCTATCGCCGGATTGTTTCGCCCCATCATCACCGACAGCATGAATAAAGTGGGCGTGACGCGCCTGTACAAGCAGATGGTCGAGCCACTCAAGCGACTGCCCATCGCCTCGCCGGTGCCTGTCGACCTCGACGCTTACGTGACGGAAAAGGGGCTGGACGGTTTGTTCGTTATGGTTGCCGAGGAAGAGAAAAAAATCCGGCGCGATCCCGCCGCCCGCGTGACCGAACTTCTCAAAGACGTTTTTGGTTCTATGCGGGGGAAATGAGTTAAAGCTCAGGATGCTTCAGGTGGTGGTCGGTGGTGGTTTGGTATTGGTGGGCGACATTGAGGAGCGTTGCTTCATCGAAATGCTTGCCCATCAACTGCAGGCCGATAGGCAGGTTGTCGCTGGACTGACCGCAGGGGATCGACATCGCTGGAATCCCTGCCAGGTTGGCGGAGATGGTGAAGATGTCGGACAGATACATCTGTAGAGGATCGTCCAGTTTTTCGCCCAGCTTGAAGGCCGTGGCCGGCGCGATGGGTCCCGCCATCACATCGCACTTCTTGAACGCTTCCTCGAAATCCTGTTTGATCAGCGTCCGTGCTTTCTGGCCTTTTAGATAATATGCGTCGTAATAACCGGAACTGAGCACGAACGTGCCGAGCAGAATCCGCCGCTTCACTTCCTCGCCGAATCCCTCCTCGCGCGTGTTGGTGTACATGTCCAAAAGATTATCCGAGTGTTTCGAACGGTAACCGTACTTGACCCCATCGTAGCGTGACAGATTGGCGCTGGCCTCGGCGCAGGCGAGGATGTAATAGGTCGCCACAGCGTATTCAGTATGCGGCAGGGATACCTCGACGGTCTGCATGCCCATCGACTCCAGATGCCGGATGGCTTCCTGTACCGCCTTCTCGACGTCCGCATTCAAACCTTCCGCGAAATATTCCTTGGGAATTCCAATCCTCAGTCCTTTAATGTCGTTCGACAAGGTAGCGGTGAAATCCGGTAGTTCAATATCAGCGGAGGTGGAGTCCATCGGATCGTGTCCGCCGATCACGTTCATCAGCACCGCCGCGTCTTCCGCTGTTTTGGTCATCGGGCCGATCTGGTCGAACGACGACGCGAACGCCACCAGTCCGAAGCGCGACACCCGCCCGTAAGTGGGTTTAAGTCCTGTGACTCCACAGAAGGCGGCCGGTTGCCGGATCGAACCTCCGGTATCGCTTCCCAGAGCGCCCATGCATTCGTTGGCCGCCACCGCCGCGCCCGAACCTCCGCTGGAGCCTCCGGGTACGTGGTTCAGGTTCCACGGATTTTTAGTGGGGTGGAAGTATGAGTTTTCGTTGGACGAGCCCATGGCGAATTCGTCCATGTTGGTTTTTCCGATGAGCACCGCCCCGGCTTCCTTCAGCCGCTTGACGACGGTGGCGTCATAAGGAGATACAAAGTTTTCCAGGATATGCGAGGCACAGGTGGTGCGCGTATCTTTCATGCAGATCAGATCTTTGATGGCTATGGGAACGCCCAGCAGAGGCGCGTCTTCGCCGGCGGCCAATTTCCGGTCCGCTTCCTCCGCCTGTTGACGTGCGATATCGCGCGTCAGGTGGACGTAAGCCTGCACCTGTCCGTCTACCGCATCGATGCGTTTGTAAACGGCGTCCAGCAGTTCCACTGCGGAATATTTTTTTTCCAAGAGGTGATGATGGGCCTGGGTGATCGTGGGCTGATGCATATCAGATGATCTGCGGAACTTCGTAGTGGTCCTTGTCCTGTCGCGGCGCCAGGAGGAGAAATTTCCCGTCTGAAAAGATTTGTTTCGCTTCGTCCTCGCGGAAAACGTTTTGGAGAGGCAGAACGTGGGATGTCGGCTCCACGCTTTCCGTGTCCAGCTGATTCAATTGATCGATGTGTTCGAGAATCCCGGTGAACTGCTGACCCAGTCGAGTCTGTTCCTCTGCCGTGAGCTTTAAGCGAGCCAGGCGGGCAATCTTTTCAATGTCAAAGGAGTTGGAAGACATGATGGGGACCGGGAAGGAAAAAACAGGCGGTGAGACTACGCTCCGCCGCCTTTTTTCTTTTTCGCTTTTTCTTCTTTTTTCTTTTCCATATAAACGATCTTTCCCACTTTGCGGGTCAATCGTTTGTATTTTTTCTGGATTTTGCGGACATCCGGATCGTACTTGGCATCGCCCGCTTTTTTTTGGGCTCCGTCCAGTTTGCTCTTGGTATTGGAAATATGGGTTTTCAACTGCTCCAGTGTAGCCATGAAACATCCTCAAAGGTTGGATATTAATTGGAAAGTAAGGTTATATCAGATTTTCAGGGGCTTCTCAATGGGAAAACTGCTGGTCCGAGAAATCGGCAATTAAACGGTGGTCGAGGTTTTTTTGTTTTCCATGGCCCAGACCACCACGCAATTTCGGCCTTTTTTCTTGGCCTTATACAGGGCCTGGTCGGCCAGCTTGATTACCTCCTCCGGAGTTTTAGCTTGTTTGTCCGGACTGGCCAGGCCGATGCTGATGGTGACCTGAACTTTTTTGCCATTGTTTTTTTTCTTTTTCCGGTCGGAGGCCGAAGTTTGCTCTCGTTTGGAATTGGGTTTGCGTATGTAAAAATCCCGTTCCTCCAGTTTCCGGCGCACTTTATTCACAAACATATAGGCGTCTTCCCCATTGACGCCGCTGAATACGGCGCAGAATTCCTCACCGCCGTACCGGTACACCTTGTCTCCCAATTCTTCGTTCAACAGCCCGCCTACCAGTTTCAGCACGTTGTCTCCCTCGTCATGACCGTAGGTATCGTTGAACGCCTTGAAATGATCGATATCCATCATGGCAATGGCGTATTCCCCGGACATATGTGCCAGTTGTTCATCCAAAGCCCGGCGGTTGGAGATATCGGTCAGCTCATCGATATACACCCTCTGCCAGTAAGCTCTGAAAATAGCATGGAGCAGGATAGCGCAGATAATGGTAAAGGCCGCGACTATGGGAAGAGAAGGATAGGAGGATTCCACCCAATCGTGAAGAAACCCAAAACCTTTTGGTGCTTTTTCCTTAAAGATTGCTGGATCCAGACCCCCGTAATTGTCTACCAGAGCATTCAGGCGCGGGTATTTTCCCATCAGTTCGGAATGCATTTTCAGTCCGCCCCAGACTGCTGATAACAGAGGAATCAGGGTGATTCCGAGAACGCGAACAAAGGGCTTAACGATTCGATCCTTTTGTAAAACGATCACAATTCCGAAAATCGCAAGAGAGACCAGGGTTAATTGGGGTATGAAAATATTCTCTATCGCCAAAATTTTTATCCCAACAATTTTGCGAAATAACGGTACATCCCGAGCCGCCAGGTATCCCAGCACGATAAAAGGAACCATGGACGAGAGCAATCGGCTGAAATTCGGGATATCCATGGGGCGGGTTTCGCGAATGCTGAACATGACCGCCAATGTAAGAGGAAACGAAATGGCAACCACCGCGTACAGGCGTTCAACCGTGATGGCCATGGGTTCCAGGGTAAGGGGATTGAACAGAAGGAAGCTTATTCCCAGGAGTAGCAAGACGGAGAAAAGAATTCGGATCTGGTTCAGCTTAAAGCACAGGTAACCCACCAGGGCAAATCCCATATACAGGGGATAGGGGAATAGATTAGTAAAGATGTGGAGGGTTTCTCCATCAATTTTGGCTGGTAGAATAAAGCCCAGCAATACCGGAATCAGGCCAAGGCCGGCGTAAATCAAATAAGTTTTGGCGGTTTTAGACAAACAGGTCTCCACGAAAATGGCGGTAGTGAGCGTATATCAAAGGATAGCAGGGATTTCATCAAAGAACAACAGTTGGTGTAAATTATAACTAATAAAGGGTGCCCGATTTCCTTCAGGTGACTCTAGTGATTTGATTTACATATCCTTATGGTGGGTGATGCGGGTATCGGTGCCGTTGGTGGTGATGCGTATGGCGCCTTGCAGGTCGGTCCGCCAAAGGGTGGCTCCCTGTTGGCGGTAGCGTTCCACAATACTGGGGTGCGGGTGATGAAAGACATTAAACCGTCCGCTGGAAACGATCACGTCGCGCGCGCCCACCGCCCGCAGAAATTCCGGATGACTGGACGTGCGGCTTCCGTGGTGGGGCGCTTTCAGGATTTCCGCCTTCAGGGGCGCTGCGTGCTCGACCAGGTATCGCTCTGCCTTTTCTGTGATATCACCCGTCAACAGCATGCTGAATGCGCCGTACTCGATCTTCCAGACCATTGATAAATCGTTACCGATTCTTTCCTGCGAGGGCGAAGCGGCTATGAATTCCGGGGTGGGGTGGAGCAGGGTCAGGCGGACGTCTCCCACTTGCCAGGGTTTTCCAGGCTCCAGAGGCAACGGCACGGCATTCCGGTCCATCAGGATTGATTTTAATTTGTTGATGCGGCGGTCCGGCACGGTAGGGCGACGGTCAAGATAATGACCTATGGATACCAGGCCCGCCAGCGATTCCAGGCCGGAGATATGGTCATGATCGGAATGGGTGGCGCCGATGTAACTGAGTCCCCACAGCCCCCGGCTCCAGAGGAAAGGGGCGACGACGAGTTTGCCGACGTCCAGGCTGTTGCGGAAATACCCGCCGCCGTCCAGCAACAGCGTTTCACCATTGGGGAACTCGATATAAATGGATTCACCCTGCCCGACGTCCAGAAGATAGACGGACAGTTCCCCGTTTTTAAAAAAAGGAAAACGAGGCCAGATAAAGCTGATGATCAACGTTACCGATGCCAGCGCTAATCCCCAGGGATAGGTCCTGGTCCAACGATGGTGGCTTTCCGGCAACGGTTTACTCTTTGATTTTCGGGATCTCAGCCATAAAGGAATCGCGATCAATAGCGAATAGTAAAGAATCGGCCAGAGGGCCGGCGGAGTGGGGACATAAAAGGACATGAAGGGGAGGGGGGCCGCCAACCGGGGCAGGCCGACGTAAATTTGGAGCAGTCCTGCGGTCAAGGGCATCAGTAAAGCCGCCAACGGTTCATACAGTAACGCGAGCAGTGAAGTTAGTAAGCCCAGAGGAATCAAAATAGCCGTCAGCGGCACCAACAGCAGGTTCAGGAAAATGCCGCCGATGCTGATGTGATTGAAAAAATAAATCAGGATGGGCAGAGTTCCCATTAAAGCGGCCAGGGTGATGAAGAGTGTGGATTGAAACACATCATAGAGACGCGCTCCCCATGAGGCTTCGGGCAAGCGGGCTCTTGAGATTCGTCGGTACCATGGCATTTCGCCCAATTGATCCAATGCGTCCCCGGAAGGTTTTTCCATGAACTGGATGGTGAGAACAATGGTCAGCAGGGCGCCGAACGAAAGCAGAAAACCGGGACCCACCACCGCTTCCGGATTCCACAGCAAAATCAAAAACGCGGCGACCAGCAGAGCATTTAATAAATGCTTTTCCCGGTTGATCAGTACCGCAAAAAGATAAACGAGAATCATCATCCCTGCGCGCAGGGCGGAAATCTTGGCCCCTACCAGGAACATGTAGAACAGGACCGGAAAGACACACAACAAGGCGGTGATCTTTCGGCCATGTCCCAGCAGAGCCCTCTGGGAACGAAATTTCCAGAGCACCCAAAATACCAGCGGGTACAGGAGGAAATAGCAGGCTCCTGCCATAAAACCGATATGCAGGCCGGACACCGCCATGAGATGTGCGAGGCCGGTATCAATATAGGCCTGCCTCAGGTCTTCGCTCAGATAATGCTTCTCTCCAAGCAACATGGCCTTGAGCAGAGCCGCCGAGTCTTCCGGCAGGGAGCGGTCGAAAAAACTCAGCATACGTTCTCTGATCGCGCCGCGCAGGGTGGTGAAGATTCCCAGTGGCACCGTTCCCAGGCGTTCGATATATTTTGGTTTCGACACGCCACCCAGAACATCAATCCCCAGTGAATGGGTGTAGTGCACATAATCGAATCGCCCCGGATTCTTGAAATTGCGCGGGCGTTTCAGCTTGATGCGATTGAAGCGTAACCGGTCGCCCTTATGGAACGGGTTTGCCTTCTGGTACAGGGTGATACGGGCGATGCCGGTAACGCGTACCGGATTGGATTTTTGGTAGGAGATTTGTTCCAGACGGAGACGATATTGAACCTTATCGGGATATACCGTTGGGGTGTCTTCAATCCAGCCTTCGACCCATGCGCGTTCGCCCTCCTGGACATGATTCAAAATGTGATGATCCGGCCTCAGCCGGTCCTGCCAGCCGGGTGCAGTGAATCCCAGGGGAAACAGTAGAATTAGAACGATGGACGCGAGTGGGTGGCTGGGCCGTGACCGGGTAAATAAAAATGCGCCGGAGGTGGCCGTCGCGAGTGACAGGAAATAAGGGAACAGAAAATTCTGCGACGCCGGCAGGGCGGTGAGAATTCCCGACAGATAAACCAGAAAATAAGGAAGCAGAGGCGTCATCCTTTTCCAGTCCGTTGAAGGAGGATATCCGATTGCGGAAAGTGAGGGGGAGTGTAACTCAATTTATGCGTATGGTGGATAAAAATCTGAAAGAAACAGGGGTGAAGCGGTCTAACGCTTTTGAAATACGGGGGAAAGGTCGATCTGTTTTTTGGAGATGTCGACGCGGGTGACGCGCACCTTGAGGGCGTCGCCGATGCGGTAGGTTTTATGTTTGTGCTGGCCTTTCAGCATATGCTCGTGCTCGTAGTGCACATAGTAATCGTCCCCCAGGCTGGAAATGTGAACCAATCCCTCAACAAAGACATCATCCAATTCCACGAACAGACCAAAACCAGTGACCGATACAATATGCCCCGAATATTCTCTCCCCACTTTGTCGGCCATAAACTGCGCCCGCCGGAGGTTGGCGACTTCCCGCTCCACTTCCATTGCCTTGATCTCCATGGTGGTGGATTGTTCGGCGTGGCTCCGCGACAGCGGCAGGAGTTTTTTCCGCTCTTGTTGGGACGATTTCTTTTTCCCCAGAAAAGCTTTGACCATCCGGTGCGTCGCCAGATCCGGGTAGCGGCGGATGGGCGAGGTGAAATGGGTGTAATGTTCAAACCCGAGGCAGAAATGCCCCGGATCCTTCTCCGAGTACACCGCTTTTTTTAAAGAACGCAACAGCAGGAGGTTGATGGTTCGCTCCTCAGCATGGTCCCGTACCCGCGTCAGCAGGTTTTGGAGATGTTCCGACTTCACGTTGCGCAGAGAAGGAAGCCGGAAGCCGATGTCTTTGATGAATTCCTGGAACCGGTGCAGTTTGTCCTGGTCCGGAGCTTCGTGGATACGGTGAATTCCCGGCAGGTTTTTTTTATCCAGATGCTCGGCCACCACCCGGTTGGCGGCCAGCATGAATTCCTCGATCAACTCATGCGCCACGTTATGCTCCGCTTTAATGATATTTTGAACATGGCCTTTTTCGTCCATCAGAATTTCCGGCTCCGGGATGTTGAAGTCGACGCTTCCCTCCTGGAACCGGCGTTTGCGAAGCATCTGGCTGAGTTCGAGCATGTTCTGTAAGACCGGCAGGGCCGCTTCGTATTGTTTTTCCGTTGATCCCGCTTTGAGCATTTCCGCCACCTGGTTGTAGGTGAACCGGAATTGGCTCTTGATTATGGAGTTGAAAATTTCGTAGTCCAATACGTTTCCCTGTTTGTCGAAGGTGATCGACGCACTCAGGGTCAGGCGTTCCTCTTGCGGTTTGAGGCTGCACATCTCGTTGGACAATTCGAACGGCAGCATGGGGATGACCCCATCGGCATAATAGATGCTGGTGGCACGTTCCAGGGCTTCCTTATCGAGTGGACTGTTTTCTGTTACGTAATGACTGACGTCGGCGATATGGACTCCCAGCACGTAACCGTCCTCGGTGGTATCCAGTGAGACAGCGTCGTCAAAATCCTTGGCGCGTTCGCCGTCGATGGTAAAAATCATTTCATCAGTGAGGTCGCGCCTCTCTTTTCTTTCACGGTCGCTGATGAGTCCGGTGATTTTCTGCACCTGATTTTGGACCTTGGGTGAAAATTCCTGGCGCACCCCGAACTTGTGGATGATGGAGCGCAGTTCCACTTCCGGGTCGTTGGCGTCGCCCAGTATCTTGACCACACGTCCTACTGGAGGATTATGCCGCGTCGGATACGTGGTAATTTCCACCGAGACCAACTGCCCCGGTTTCGCGCCTTTCTTTTCCTTGCCGGGAACGAATACATCCTGAAAATATTTGTGCTCGGAGGGGATCACCCAGCCGTCTCGGTTCAAGGCTTCGAACAAACCGACCAGGGTGGTGGTGCGGCGTTCCAGAATGCGAACGATCCGCCCCTCCGGCCTCCCAAAGCGGTGCACGCGCGATTCGATGCTTACTAGAACGTGATCGTTGTGCATGGCGCCGTTCAGCTTGTGCCGGCTGATGTAGATATCCTCCGAATCGTCTTCGGTCACGACAAAGCCATAGCCGTCCGGATGGCCGGACAGGACCCCGGGGATCAGGTTCATCTCATCCGGCAGGCCGTAGCGTCCGCCCCGCAGTTTGACCACCGAGCCCTCGGCTGCCATTTCCTTGAGCTGGGCGCGGAACTCCCGCCGCTGGTCCTCGGGAATAGCGAACAACTTCATCAACTCGGAAAACTTCATGGGCCGGTTGGTTTTCGCCCGCAGGAGTTTTAAAATTTTACTTTCGGAGAGATCCATATTTTTGTGCAAGGCTTTAAAAGTTTATCCTTTATAATCGACAGGCTGTATCCGTTAAAAGGAGGGAATTGGAGATCCCGGATGCGGTTTTGATTTTTCCGGGGAGTTCACCTATAATCCGGTTCCTATTATATAAGGCATTTTCACAAGGAATGAAATGAAGATTCAACTCGACTGGCTGAAAACCTATATCGATCATGGTTTATCGGTGCAAAAATTAAGCGATTTGTTGACCATGGGAGGCCTGGAAATTGAAGGCCGGGAGTCGGTCGATCTGGGTGGCGGCAAAACCACCGAGGTGATGGAGTTGAACGTGACGCCCAACCGCGGTTACTGCCTGAGTCACATTGGCGTGGCTCGCGAAGTGGGGGCCATGCTTCATAAAGCCTGCAAGCTGCCGACCCCTGACAAGAAATTAACGAAGGCCATGGGCTCGGTTCCCGTTAAGAAGAAAGTTACGGTGGTGAACGAGGAAGCCGACTTGTGTCCGCGTTACACCGCGATGGTTATCGAGAACGTTAAGCCGGGACCTTCTCCCAAGTGGCTGGTTGACCGGTTGAAGGCAGTCGGCTTGCGCCCCATCAATAATATTGTCGATATCACCAACTTTGTCATGATGGAATACGGTCAGCCTTTGCACGCGTTCGATTTGCAGCTGTTGGCAGGAGAGCAGATTGTTATCCGCCGGGCCCGCAAAGGGGAGCCTTTCAGGGCGCTGGACGGTACCGAATTGAAACTGGGTACCGATGCGCTGGTGATTTCCGATGCGGAAAAACCCGTAGCCCTGGCTGGGATCATGGGCGGCGCCAACAGTCAGGTGGGTGAATCCACCCGGACCGTAGTGCTGGAAAGCGCCAGTTTCGATCCGGTGACAGTGCGCAAGGCGTCTAAAAAATACGGACTGCGCTCCGATTCCTCCTACCGCTTCGAGCGGGGGGTGGATATTGAAGCGGTGGCCACCGCATCCAGCAGGGCCGCATTGCTGATTCAGGAGTTGGCGGGAGGGGATATCTGCAAAGGCCGGGTCGATATTTATTTTCGTTCCCGCAAATCCAACCGCTTTGACTTTCGGGTCTCACGTACCAATCAAATTCTGGGTACGAACCTGGCCGCAAAAACCATTCTGAAATATCTGAAGGGCCTAGGAATAACGATCGTGAAGGAAAAAAAGGCCGGGGAATGTTACCAGGTGGAACCCCCTTCGTCTCGCCCCACCTTGACGCGCGAGATTGATTTGATTGAGGAAGTGGCTCGTCTGGACGGGTATGACAGTGTCGAGGTTTCGCATCCGGTAGTTTCGGTGAACCCCGTGCGGTTTTCAAGAATCCAATCGACCATTCGTCAGAGTAAGGAAGTCCTCCGTCACTTGGGTTATTCGGAGGCAATCAACTACAGTTTTATTGAGGAGGAGTGGGCCCTGCAGTTTCTGGAAACGTTTGGCGATTCCCAACCGGCGGTGGTTCGGCTGGACAATCCGATCAGCGCCGATATGAATACCATGCGGCCCAGCCTTCTGCCCGGATTGATTAAATCTGCCGCGCGTAATTTGAATCGCGGTCAAAAGAACCTGCAACTGTTTGAACAGGGCCACATTTTTTTCGATAAAAAAGGGAAAAATTCGCACGAAATCGCCTGCTTCGCGGCGCTGGCCGCCGGGCCTTATCCCAACAGCGTGTGGAAGGACAACAGCAAGTCATTTGACTTTTACGATTTGAAAGGCGCGTTGGAATCCCTGGCCTGTCATTTTCAGGTGAGTCTGGAGTACCGTCCCTCTCAACGAAGTTTTCTTGACTCCGGGCAGTCGGCGGATGTGTTTTCCGGGAAGGAATGCATCGCCTATCTCGGGAAGTTAAGCCCGGAACTGGTTCGCCGATGGGAATTGAATCCCAATATTTACGTCCTCGAATTGAATCTGGAAGGATTGGTCGCGGCGATTCCGGACCGGGTTCGCTTCCAGCAGATTCCGAAATTTCCAGAAACCTATCGGGATATTTCCATTCTGGTGGATCAGACCATTCAGGCCCAGAAGATCAGCGACCTGATTCGTGAGATGAGCGGTCCCCTGATTCGCCGGGTGGAATTGTACGATCAGTATCAGGGCAAACGACTGCCTGCCGGAAAGAAAAGCCTGACTTTTGCCCTTTCATTTCAATCTCCCGAGAAAACCCTGACCGATGCAGAGGTCAATCCGATTTTTGAGAAAATCGTAGGAGGCCTTTCAGATCAATTGGGAGCGACCCTCCGCCAGTAATTCTCAGGTTTTTCAGACATTTAAAGTGGATTGACAGCTATCGGCAGCGGTGGTACGATTCGCCCATGCCTAAGAGTCCTATTGATAAACTGGAAGAGCTCATTCCCAGGCTTGTCGAAGAAGCGCGGCAGCTACGGGAAGACAATCAGCGTTTACAAAAAGAAGTTGCCGCCTATCGTGCAGACTTGGATCGCTCCCAAAAAGAAGGTGCGAAACTTCAGGACAAGGTCCAGCGGCTGAGCGAGTTGGAAAGCGTGCAGAAACGGCTGGAGAAGGATCAGTTGAAAATTCGGTCCACGGTCGAGAGCCTTTTGTCGGGAATCGAAAAAATCGGTCTCAGCTAGAATTATTTATGACAAATACCAGTCAAATAACTGTTTACGGTAAAACGTATAAAATTAAAACCGACTTGTCTTCTGTCCAGCCACAGAAACTGGCGGATTATGTGGATGAAAAGATGCATGAATTATCGAGGGGCAAGACCAAACCCTCGACAATCGATCTGGCTATTTTAACCGCGTTGAATATTGCCGGTGAACTGTTCGAATTGAAAGAGGAAGTCGCGAACCAGGATGCCCAGAAGAAAACCGGGCAAAAAGAAGCCGATCAAAAGGCCCATGATCTGGTGCAGATGATTGAAAAAGAGTTGGATGAGATTCAGTCCTCCAGGACCGCTACGAGGTGAGTTATCCCTTGAGGGGTTGCCGGAAATTATGCTAGGATATCCATAGGAAAAGGGATTGTGTGCTTCCCTGTGGTGCTCGAGTAGAAGATCAATTCTTGAGCCAACATTAAGTAAAGGGGTCGAAACTGGCTGTGGTGAGCATGCCTCTCCGGAGGAAGCCTGAAACAGTTTACGGAGATCCCACCTGTCCTTGGCAGGTTCAAGAAATGATTTTTGCACGGCATTTGCGGGGAAGCATTTTTTAATAAATTGCTTGGCCGGGGTTTGGAAAAATGGAACCGGCGCCTTTGATGAAACGATGGTTATTTCGAACGGATCACAGATCAAGGATACGTTTTTAATCGATATAGATACTTGTAGCTTCTGGAATATACTCAAATGCGACCTTTCCTCACCCGGTCGGCCAGCGGTCAAGACCCATATCTCTCCTTGACTCCATTGAATTCGTTTAGCCAATAAAACCGTCCTGTCTTGGGTGGCCTCTTCTTTTAATAGTATCTCTCCCCGGAAAACATCGATTGATTCAGGAATGAACCCGGCACCGCTGGAAGTATTGTCGGGCGGGATCGTACCTCGCCAGGTTACTGGTTCATACCGGCTCTTTTGTCTGGTAAGGGAATGGAAATCGGATGTGGCAACGGAAACGCTGTTTGAGCAGAAAGCAACAATCCGCAAGGAAATTCTGAAAAAGCGGAAGACCCAGAATCCGGAAGCCCGGATCGCCCACAGCCAAACCATTGTCCAGGCATTGATGGCTCGCGATGAATATCGGAGCGCTCGGACGATTCTCATTTATCTTTCCAAGGATGATGAAGTAGGGACGGATGAACTGCTGAGTCGGTCATTTGAATTGGGCAAACGAGTATTGGTGCCGATAGTCAGCCAGCAGACTGGGGATTTGAACCTTTCCGAATTAGCGAGCCCGGATATCGAGTTTCAGGCAGGATCTTTCGGGGTTCGCGAACCGGTTGGGAAGGATTTAAACCTTGTGCCGCCGGAGCAGGTCGATTTGGTAGTGGTCCCCGGTGTGGTGTTCGACAGACGGGGAGGCCGTATCGGTTACGGCAAGGGGTATTATGACCGGTTGTTGAGCCGGTTGGGTTCGCAGGCCCGCCGGGTGGCGTTGGCTTTTGATTTTCAAGTGCTGGATACCGTTCCTCAGAACAATAGCGATATCCGGGTGGACACGATTATAACCGAGAAAACGATTATGAGCTGTTCCACAGTTTAGCAACGTGGACAGGTTCGTTTTTAATATAAGAAAGAGGAATTTAAAATGGAAGTCCTTCAGAATGCTCAGGTTAATTTAATTACCCTGATTATCGGCATAATCCTGGCGTTGATGGCCGGATATCTGCTTGGATATTTTCTCCGAAAAATTTTCACCGATTTCCAGATAAAAGAAGCTGAAGCCCTGGGCGAAAAAATCATCAAGGAGGCCGAGCGGGAAGCGGAAACGCTTAAAAAGGAAGCCGCTATCGAGGCAAAAGAGGAAAAGCTGGCATTGATCAGCGAAGCTAAAAAAGATCTGGAGAGCAAACAGAGTGAACTGCGCGATAAAGAAAAAGATATCCGGCAGAAAGAAAACCAACTGAACGTCCTGGTCGATAAAAACCGGGAGGCAGAAAGAAATTTCGAGCGCAGACAGCGGGAGCTGGATGAACAACAGCAATTATTGGAAAAAAAGCATGAAGAATATAACCGATTGATTTCCGAAGAGATTAAAAAGCTGGAGGAAATCGGTTCGTATTCAGCGGAAGAAGCCAAAGAAGCGATTAAAAGTCAGGTGATTCAATCCGCCCGGCTGGAAGCGGCCAGGGAAGTTAAAAAAATTGAAGAAGATGCGAAGAATCATGCCGAGGAAGAAGCACGCAAAGTTATTTCTCAGGCGGTGCAAAGATTGGCCTCGGACCATGTCGCCGAATCGTCAGTATCCGTGGTGGAACTGCCGAATGATGAAATCAAAGGCCGGATCATAGGCCGGGAAGGCCGGAATATCCGGGCTCTGGAACAGGCAACGGGAATCGATCTGATCATCGACGATACCCCCGGCGCCGTCGTTCTCTCCGGGTTCGATCCCATCCGCCGGGAAATTGCCAAGCGCGCTTTGGAAAAATTGACCCTCGACGGACGCATTCACCCCGGTCGGATCGAGGAAGTGGTTGCCAAATGTAAAAAAGAAGTCATGCAGGGCATCAAGGAGGCCGGCGAACAGGCTGTGATGGAAGTGGGTATCGATTACCTGCATCCTGAAATGGTTAAAATGCTCGGACGGCTCAAGTACCGGACCAGTTATACTCAGAACGTTTTGGAGCACGTGAAGGAAGTGGCCTGGGTGTGTGGCGCCATGGCCGCCGAGTTAGGGCTGGATGTTCAGCTCGCCAAGCGTTCCGGTCTGCTCCACGATATCGGTAAGGCCATCGATCGTTATACCGACGGCACTCACACCCAGTTGGGTGTGGAAATTGCCAAGAAATATAATGAGCATAAATACGTTATCAACTCCATCGCGTCTCATCACGAAGACGTGGAGCCGGAATCCCTGTACGCAGTCCTGACCGCCGCCGGGGATACCATTTCAGCTTCTCGTCCCGGAGCGCGCAGGGAGATGTTGGAAACTTATGTCAAGCGAATGGGGCAACTGGAAGAAATCGGCGACTCCTTTAAGGGAGTGGAAAAAACCTATGCCATTCAGGCGGGGCGAGAAGTCCGAATCATTGTTGTTCCCGATAATATCTCCGATGACGAGGCCAATCTGTTATCCAAGGATGTGGCCAAGCGGATAGAAAAAGAAGTCACCTATCCCGGTGAAATTAAAATCACGGTGGTCCGGGAAGCGCGTTTCGTCCAACTGGCCCGGTAATCTTGAGTGCAAGGGCTCCCATTGAACCGGGAGCCGCCTCGCTGGGACGCTGTATTCCTGATCGTCTAATCCACAATCCACAAACCCTGCATACATTTCATGGAAGAATCCACAGACCTACTCAAACTTCGCCGCGATAAACTCACTGAATTTCGCGAAAAGGGGATCAATCCCTACATCAACAGGTTCAAGGTCAATGCCTTCATCGGCGATTTGACCAACGAATTTCACGAGTTCTCCAAGGAAGAGCTGGAGGAGAAAGCCCGGGAATTTGTCGTTGCCGGCCGTATCATGACCCGCCGCAAACACGGGAAAACCACTTTCTGTACTATCAAGGATGGCACGGGGCAGATTCAGATTTATATCAAAAAGGATGATGTCGGCGCCGACTTTTATGAGCTGTTCAGCAAGTTTGATATCGGTGACTTCATCGGGGTGGAAGGGCTTTTATCCAGAACCAAGACTGGCGAGTTGACCGTCTTTTCCAAAAAAGTGACCCTGCTGACCAAGTCTCTCCTGCCGCTTCCAGAAAAGTGGCATGGCCTGAAAGATGTCGAATTGCGTTACCGTCAACGGTATGTCGACTTGATCGTCAATCCTGAAGTGAAGGAAGTATTCATCGCCCGCAGCAAAATTATTCAGGCCATTCGCAATTTCCTGAACGAGCGGAACTACCTGGAGGTGGAAACTCCGATGATGCAATCCATTCCCGGTGGCGCCACTGCCAAACCATTCGAGACTCACCATAATGCCCTGGATATGGACTTGTATCTGCGCGTGGCCCCAGAACTTTATCTGAAGCGGCTGGTGGTGGGCGGTATTGAACGGGTTTACGAAATTAACCGGAATTTTCGCAACGAGGGAATTTCCACCGAACACAATCCCGAATTCACCATGCTGGAGTTCTATACGGCTTATGCCGACTACCGGGATCTGATGACGCTGACTGAAGAGTTGTTCCGATACATCGGAAAGACGGTTTTTGATAAGCAGATATTTCCCTGCACGTATGAGGAAGGTGGTGAGACCAAACAGGAGACCATCGACTTTTCGCAACCTTTCCGTGTGCATACTTTCAAAGCCTCGTTAACCGAAGTGGGTAAGGTTCCACCGGAAGCGTTGGAGACCAAGGAGAGTGCCGTGGCTTATGCCCTGGAGCATAAAGTGCTTCTGGAAAAAAGGGACACGTTTGGAAAGGTGCTGGGCAAGTTATTCGATCATTTTGTGGAACCTCTGCTGGTACAACCTACATTTATTATCGATTACCCGCTCGAGTTGTCACCTCTGTCGAAAAAGAAAGAAGACGATCCCGAACTGGTGGAACGGTTCGAATTGTTCGCCGGACGCCGCGAGTTGGCCAATGCCTATACCGAGTTGAATGATCCCATTGACCAGAAGGAGCGCTTTGAACAGCAGGTGGAGCAGAAAGACGCCGGTGATGAGGAAGCGCACTGGATGGATCACGACTTCATTCGGGCCCTGGAATACGGTCTGCCGCCGACCGCCGGCGAGGGAATCGGGATTGACCGCCTCGCCATGATGTTCACCGATGCCCAGTCGATTCGGGATGTTATTTTATTCCCGCAGTTGAAAAAGGAAGCCAGAACGGTTTAAGCTGTTAAAGGCGATATTCAAACTGGCCGTCCCATTCCTTTCAACGGAGCTTCATGAGTTACGAATTACGAATCAGCTGGCGGCATCTCTGCTCCCGCAAATCCCAGAAATTCATCTCCCTTATCACATTTATTTCCATGGGCGGTGTCGCGTTGGGCGTCATGGCCCTGATCGTGGTGATTGCAGTGATGACCGGGTTCGGCCAGAACCTGCGCGATAAAATTCTGGGAACCAATAGTCATGTGGTGGTCACCGCTTTGATTCCTGGCGGAATGGAGGACTACGAAAACGTGATCAGCCACGTCAAAACCGTTCCTCATATTCAGGATGCCGCCCCGTTCATCCTCCAACAGGTGATGCTGACCTTCGGGCGCAGAAGCGCCGGAGTTGTGGTTCGTGGCGTCGATCCGGAGAGAGAAGGCAATATCTCCGATCTTCAGAAAAATTTAATTGAGGGAAAGCTGGTTTATCTGGACAGTGCACCGCCGCGTCCTTCCGATGAGGCCGCCGGAATACAGCGAAAGGGAATCATCCTTGGCAAGGAACTCGCCCGTTCGCTCGGTGTTTATACCGGAGACATTCTTGGCATGATGTCACCCTCGGTGCGCATGACGCCGCTGGGTATCATTCCCAAATTAAAGATGGTGGAAGTGGTAGGCATCTTCGAGTCCAAAATGTATGAGTATGATTCCAACCTGGCGTTTATTTCCCTGTCGTCCGCACAATCGCTGTTCAGTCTGGAAAACCGGGTCACGGGAATAGAAATCAAGGTGGACGATATCGATTCGGCCGGCCAAATCGCCGCTGAAATTAGGGATAAACTGGGACGATCCTATTTTGTGCGGGACTGGATGAATATGAATAGAAATCTTTTTTCCGCGCTCAAGCTGGAAAAGGTCACCATGTTCATTATCCTGATCCTGATTATTCTCGTGGCGGCATTCAATATTATCAGTACGCTGTTTATGGTGGTCATGGACAAGGGCAAGGACATTGCTATCTTGAAATCGATGGGCGCCACACGAGGAAGTATCATGCGGATTTTCAGCATGCAGGGATTGATTATCGGCGTGTGCGGTACCGCGCTGGGTTGTATCGCCGGATTCACCATCGTTCCCAATCTCAACGAGATCGTTGGGTTTATAGAGGTGATATTCAATATCAAGGCTTTTCCCAGCGACGTCTATTATCTGGATAAACTGCCTTCGCAGATTCAATGGCTCGACTCGTTTATGATTATTGTGTTTTCGATTTTGATTTGTTACCTGGCTTCCCTGTATCCCGCCTGGAGAGCCTCCCGCCTCGATCCGGTGGATGGATTGCGTTATGAGTAAATCCTTGACGGAGACCGAACCGCTTCTTTATGCCGTCGGGTTGAGCAAGTCCTACAACACCAAGACCAAGGAGGTACGGGTGTTGACAGAGGCAAGCCTGGAGGTGCATTCGGGCGAGATTCTGGGAATTGTCGGCGCTTCCGGCTCTGGCAAAAGCACCTTGCTTCACATATTGGGAGGATTGGACCGGCCGCAGGGAGGAAACGTTTTCTTCAAGGGAGAAAACATTTTTCACCAGAAGAACGGTTTTCTCGAGCAGTTTCGCAACCGCCATATTGGTTTTGTGTTTCAAACATTTAATCTGCTTCCCGATTTCACTGCATTGGAAAATGCCATGTTTCCGGGATTGATCGCCAACCGCGATAAAATATTGGTACAGGAAAAGGCGGAAGAATTGTTAGGCCTGTTGGGACTGAAGGACCGTCTGCATCACAAGCCCGGCGAACTGTCGGGCGGGGAAACTCAACGTGTGGCGCTGGCGCGCAGTCTGGTCAACCAGCCCGAACTGGTGCTGGCCGACGAGCCCACTGGCAACCTGGACAGCCGTGCCAGTCAGGATTTTATGGATCTGGCGCGGAAATTGAATGAAGAAATGAATCAGACCTTTGTGATCGTGACACACAGTGCGAAAATCGCTCGAAGTTTGGACCGGGTTTTGCAATTAGCCGACGGCCTGGTGAATCCGATCGGAAAAGACCTGATTTTATAAATCCAAACCATAACACGAGAGTGGGTTATGAAATTACAAGAAATCGCTGAACGGTTGGGCGGAACCGTCGAGGGAGACGGCTCCCTGGAAATTACAGGTGTTAACGGAATGGAACTGGCGAAAAAAGGTCAGATCACGTTTTTAGCTGAAAAAAAATTTAAAGACCAATTAAAAGCCAGTAATGCCTCGGCGGTGATCGTTCAAAAACCTGTAGAAACCGATAAGGCGCAGGTGATTCATCCTGCCCCGGCTCTGGCATTCGCGAAACTATTGGCGGAATTTCATCCTGAACCGCGACCGCAACCCGGAATCGACGATCGGGCTTCCATTGCCGAAGGCGTCCAGTTGGGAAAAGACGTCAGTATTGGTCCGTTGGTAGCTATTGGCAAGGATGTGGTGATCGGCGATAACACGGTGTTGCATCCCGGGGTGGTGGTGCAGGAGGGATGCCGTATCGGTAATAATGTCACCCTGTTTCCCAATGTCACCCTTTACCGGAATACAAGGATCGGAAACCATGTGACTCTGCACGCGGGGGCGGTGATTGGCGCCGACGGATTCGGATATACACCCGATGAAAAGGGGCGCCATGTCAAAATCAACCAGATAGGCCGGGTGGTGATCGAAGATCATGTGGAAATCGGGGCCAACACCTGCATCGACCGCGCGGCGTTCGGGGAAACCGTGGTGCGGGAAGGAACAAAAATCGACAATCTGGTGCAAATCGCCCACAACTGTGAGATCGGTCCCCATTCCATCATCGTGGCTCAAGTGGGGATGGCGGGGACCTGCAAGCTGGGGCATCACGTTATTCTCGCCGGTCAGGTAGGCGTGGGCGACCACGTTACCATCGGAAACCAGGTGGTCGTGGCGGCGCAGTCGGGAGTCAACAAGGATCTCCCAGAGCCCGGTTTTTATGGGGGTTCGCCGACTTTACCTGCAATGACCTGGAAGCGTTACGCCACTCTTTTGCCCAAACTTCCCGACCTGTCACGAAAAATCCAGGAACTCGAAAAACGTCTGAATGCGATTGAAAAGGAATAACCTACCTTGTTACAATAGATTTATAGGTAAATTACCCTTTTAAATTCAATATCGTTACCCAATCAATTGGTTGCTATGAATAAACCAGGCTTGCGGGCGCTGGGTTTGCTGTTGGTATTTCTGTTTTCCATTGCGGCGGCACGGCAAATGCCCCCCGAGGCGCTGGAAACATATATCGAAAAAAAACTGCGCCGGAATCCCCATACTCTGCGCCTGAACGAAAAAATCATCGGAAATGAAGGAGCCGTTTTGCTGGCTCAATCTCCTTTGATGAAGGACGTCCAGGTTCTCATGATATATAAAGGTGAGGTGGGGGACGACGGTATTCGCGCTTTGGCGCGCTCCAAAAACCTGGAGCACCTGAGAGAATTGCATATCGAAAACAATCAGGTGACCGATGAAGGAGCCCGTTATCTAGCAGAGTCTTCAGTATTGAGCAAGCTGGAAGTGCTCAACCTGTATCGGAACAGGATTGGGGACTCCGGGGCACAGGCGCTGGCGCAATCGAAACAGTTGCCCCATCTGGTGGAATTGAATTTGAATTACAACCAGGTGGGAAATGCCGGGGCGCAGGCGTTGTCCCAGGCTTCGGGACTAACCCGGTTGGCCACACTGGAACTGGCCTATAACCCTTTGGAAGATGCCGGTCGGGAAGCCCTGCGGAATTTTAAATTCCGGCAAAAGATCGAGGTATGGAAAGAGCAGGGAACGCTCGAAAATCAGGAAAATAATTATATTGGCGACTCCGGTTTAAGGGCTTTGCTGGAATCTCCTTATTTGGAAGGCATTCGGGAGCTCAACCTGAACAATAATAATCTGAGCGATGAAGGTGTCATCGCACTGGCCCGGTCGCCCAGGTTGAAGCAATTGGAAACTCTTTATCTTGCGGCCAACCGTATAACCGACCGGGGGGCAAGGGCGTTGGCGGAATCCAGTGTTTTGGTTAATTTGAAAAATCTGGATTTGAACTTCAATCAGATTGGCAACGAAGGGGCGTTGGCGCTGGCGGGATCGCAAACGATGGCGCAACTGGAATCCCTGCGGCTGGGGCAGAACAAAATCGGGTCGGAAGGCGCAAAGGCATTGGCCGAATCCGCCACCCTGAAAAATTTAATTTATCCCATTTTCGGATTTTATTGATCGATAACCTATCAAAAGGTCCATTAAAACTATGGCACAAATTCTGGATTTTGAAAAAGATATTTTCTCTGTGGAAAATCAGATCAAAGAACTGTATTCCCTGTCGAACATGTACGACAGCGTCGGCGACCTGACTCACGAAATAGCAAAGTTGAAGAAAAAACTCCGCCACATGAAGCGCGATGTTTTTAACGGCCTGGACGGATGGCAGAAAACCCAGGTGGCGCGGCATCCCGACCGTCCTTATACCCTGGATTATATCAACAATATGTTCACCAATTTTCAGGAACTGCATGGCGACCGGCATGGCGGAGCGGGTTTTTCCATCGCAGGGGGCTTTGCCAAATTCGACGATCAGACGGTGATGGTGATCGGCCATCAGAAGGGCCGAGATACGGAAGAAAAAATTCGCAGAAACTTCGGCATGTCACAGCCCGCCGGATACCGAAAGGCCCTGAGGTTGATGCGCCTCGCTGAGAAATTCAACATCCCCATCATTACTCTGATCGATACTCCCGGAGCTTATCCCGGCGTTGATGCAGAGGAACAGGGGCAGTCGGAAGCCATCGCCTATAACCTGTTTGTGATGTCCAGTCTCAAGGTGCCGATCATTGCGGTGGTCATTGGTGAAGGTGGCAGTGGCGGCGCGCTGGCTATCGGTCTGGCCAACCGGGTTCTCATGCTCGAGCACTCTGTCTATTCAGTCATTTCGCCGGAAGGTTGTGCGTCGATATTGTGGGGGGACAAGGATAAGGTGAAGCAGGCCGCCCGTGCGTTGAGTTTAACTTCTAAAGAACTGCAGAAGTTGAACGTGATCGATCAAATTATAACCGAACCGCTTGGCGGGGCGCACCGCAACCCTAAATGGGCGGCCATCATGTTGAAAAAGGCACTGCGGTCCAACCTTAAAGAATTGATGCCACTGAAACCGAGCGAGTTGGTCGATCAACGGCAGGAAAAATTCCGCAATATGGGTGTTTTCAATACTGAAAAGGAATAAATTTCCTTTCCACCAGTAATTTCATCACAGGTGAAGTTGTGATTTGAACAAGCTGGCGTATTCGCTTTCTGTCTGGATCAATTCCTTGTGAGTTCCCGATTCGACCAGACGTCCCCTTTTCAGCACCAGCACCCGGTCCGCCCCTTCCAGGGTGGACAGCCGGTGCGCAATCACCAGAGTGGTGCGGAGCGCCATCAGCTGATTCAATGCATCTTTGATCTTGAGCTCCGTTTCCGCATCGACTGAAGCCGTCGCTTCATCCAGAATCAGGATGGGGGGATCCTTGAGAAAGACCCGCGCGATGGCCAGCCTGTGTCTCTCGCCTCCGGAGAGCTTTACTCCCCGTTCCCCGATCAGCGTTTCGTAGCCGTTGGGCAACTGCTCAATGAACTCGTGGGCATGGGCCGCGCGTGCCGCCCGCTCTATCTGTTCCTGGTTCGCATCCAGTTTGCCGTATAGAATATTTTCCACCACAGTGCCGTTGAAAAGGAACGGCTCCTGCGATACCAGCCCCACCTGTTCCCGAAGATAAGTCAGGCTCAGTTTATGGATCGGGTATCCGTCGATGAGGATCCGGCCGCTTCCCGCGTTATAAAACCGCAGGAGGAGTTTCACGAGAGTGGATTTGCCGCTTCCGGTATGGCCGACCAGAGCCGCTTTTTCTCCCGGTCTCAGGGCGAAAGAAACCTCATGCAAAACCTGCTTGCCTGGCATGTAGGAAAAATTCACCGCATCAAACGTGACGCCTCCCTGAATGGGAGTGTCAGGATTCAGGGGGTTGGGATCCTCCTGGACATCCGGTGGCGAATCGATGATTTCGAACAACCGTTCGCCGGATGCCAATGCGTGCTGGAGCATGTGGTTTAATGTATGAAGTTGATTGATCGGTGTGTAAAAAAGCGCCAGGTATCCGATAAACGCTACCAGCGTACCGACAGTGATCTCCTGCGCCTGTACCAGTCCTATGCCATACAGGATGATCGAGACGGTCCCCAGCGACCCCAGGAACATCATTGCCGGGGAATACATCGCCCACAGTCGCATGACTTCCAGTGTTCCCTTGCAGTACTCGTCACTTCTTTTTTCAAATCTCTCCACCTCATGGCTCTGACGGTTGAAGGCGAGGGTTTCCTTGATTCCGGAAATGCCGTCCTGGAGGGTGCCGTTCATCTTGGCGGCGCGTTCCCGAACTTTATGGTACAGATCGTGCGCCCGCACCGTATATTTCCATGCGCCGATCACCAGAAAGGGAATGGGAATCAGTGCCGCCACCGCCAGTTTCCAGTGCAGATTGAGAAGGATAATCATGATGCCGATCAGCGTCAGGGCGGCGGTGACGATCTGCTCCACGCCGTCGATAAAAATTCGCTCGACATAGGTGACATCGTCGTTGACGCGCGACATGATCTCGCCGGTAGACCGGTTCTCAAAATAGCCGAGCGACAGTTTCTGAAGGGCCCGGTAAACGTGCGAACGGATATCGAACACCACTTTCTGCTCGAGCTGATTATTGATCAGGATGCGCTTGTAATTGGAATAATTCCGGCCGAAGTACGCCAGCACCAGGGCTCCCACGAAAGCGTACACCCAGTAGTCGTCAACCTGCTCCACCAGGCGGTCGACAATCACCTTGATCAGCCAGGGGGGAACCAGGTCCAGCAGGGTGGTGAGAATGGCAAACCCGAGGGTCAGCCCCACGAACTTTTTGTACGGTTTCAGATAACCTAAAACGCGGAGTAAGGATTTCATTAGGATAATTCGTATAAAAAGCCGCCCGGTCCGGATTTTCACCTGACACGGTCGGCTATCAATGAT
Source organism: Nitrospinota bacterium (assembly GCA_029879645.1). Lineage (GTDB taxonomy): Bacteria > Nitrospinota > Nitrospinia > Nitrospinales > Nitrospinaceae > SZUA-226. The sequence continues at coordinate 19,160 of JAOUPX010000006.1, read as the reverse complement.
ATTTTGGATACATCTCACTATTAAAACAGACCCGGGCGGGTCTGCAAACGGTATTCTTCAATATATAGCAAAGGGTGCGAAATGGAATACAGAAAATTGGGCACCAGCGATTTAAAGGTGTCAGTCATTGGTTTCGGGGCCTGGGGCATTGGGGGGGCGCCGTTCTGGAGCAGTGAAGGCGATAACATGTCCGTCAAAGCCATTCATAAAGCCTACGATCTGGGCGTCAACTTTTTCGATACCGCTCCTGTTTACGGATTTGGCTTGTCGGAACGGTTGATCGGCAAAGCATTGAAACCCGTACGCGATAAAGTCATTCTCGCCACGAAATGCGGCCTGCGCTGGGAAAAGGAGCAATTGGGGGCCATCACGAAAAACGCGTCACGTGAATCCATCCTGGAGGAAATCGACCAGAGCCTGGAACGGCTGGACACGGATTACATAGACCTCTACCAGGTGCACTGGCCGGATGGTAAAACCCCTCACCGTGAGACGATGGAAACCCTGCTTGAAATCCAGAAGCAAGGGAAGGTGCGGCATATCGGTGTCAGCAATTATTCCGTCACGCAGATGCAGGATTGTTTGAGGATAGGACCGCTGGTTTCCCTGCAACCGGAGTACAACTTGCTGCAACGCTCTATTGAAAAGGAAACGGTATCGTTTTGCATGATCCACAATATCGGTATCATTGCCTACAGTCCGCTGGCGTCGGGGGTGCTAACGGGCAAGTACGGTCGGGATACGAAGTTCAAGGACTGGCGGAGCAAGGGGATCATCGGCGAGTTCACCGGCGAAGCGTTTGAAAGGAACATCGAAAAGGTGGAGCGTCTCAAGGCCATCGCCGAATCACAGGGTAAAACCTGCGGTCAGTTGGCTGTCAACTGGGTGACTCATCAACCGGGGGTGGCTTCTGCGCTGGTCGGGGTGAAAAACGACCGCCAGGTGGAAGAAAATCTGAATGCAGTGAACTGGCAGATGGATGCTGAGTCGGGGAATCAAATCAACGAAATATTTGCGGTCGATGAATAATTCAAGTCAGTCTACGGACAACGGGCGTGTTGATTGGATTTTCGAGTATTCCCGGTAGGTGTGCATAAATTCGCCGGAATCTTCCTTGACCCGTTCGATCAACTGTTGCGTTCGGGGTGGTTCGTTATCGAGACGGGAGATGGTGACGACCATTTCATCCATGACTCCCTCCAGCCGGTTGCCGGCTCCCAGAGCCCGGTCCCGCATCAATGTGTCAATCTGGGACTGCGCGGACGAAATTTCCTGGCGGAATTTTGTGTGGGTAATTTGCAAAGCGTTGTTGTAATAAAAATAACCGCCCACGAGCAGAATCACCGCCGTGTATACCATAATTTTCAGGCCCAGGATATCCCTCCGGCTTTTTCGGACAAGATTCTCCAGGTCTTCGGTGGCAGGCCCTGCAACGTCTTGAGATTTGGAAGTTAAATCGAAGGGCATAAAGGTTTCCTGTATGTGAGTAGCTTCAATCAGTGTAACACCGGCGCGCAGGGGTCACAACGGCTTTGGCGCCATGAGGCTCATGTACCAGTCGATAATAGGGCCGCCGAAAAATATTGAAATCAGAGTGGCCAGAGCCAGAAAAGGTCCGAAGGGGATCTTGCTCAGGAAATCCAGCTTTTTGACACCCATGCCAATCCCCCCAAAAATACCTCCCGCCAGCGCTCCGACAAAAATAATAAATAGAACCTGCACCCAGCCCACCAGCGCCCCTGCCGCCGCAATGTATTTGATGTCACCGCCCCCCATGCCCATCGCTCCCCGTAAACGATAATACCCCTCGGCCAAAAGCCAGAACATACCGCCGCCCAGCAGGAGGCCCATGAATGAATCAAACATGCCGTTCATGTAGCTTCCGGCAACCAGGCCGAATGGGATACCCGGCAGGGTGATGATGTCTGGGATGATCTGATGTTCAATGTCGATGACGGTGATGATGACCAGTGCTGGAACTACAATGGCAAAGATCAGACATTCGACCGAAAATCCGAACCGGTAAAAAACCGCCGCCATGAGCAGTCCGGTGACCAATTCAATGGCCGGGTAGATGATACTTATTTTTTCTTTGCAGTTGCGGCATTGCCCTTTCAGGAGGAGGTAGCTGATCAGGGGAATGTTATCCATCACATGGATGGGTTTGTTGCATTTGGGGCAGTGCGACGCCGGAAACGCCACCGATTGTTTTTTCGGCAGGCGCGAGATACAGACGTTGGCGAAACTGCCCACCATCAGGCCGAAAGCCAGGCCGATAAGAGAAAATATCCAGGGAGGCAGGTTGGAGATGTTTTCGATCATCCTTTTATTGTAAGGCCGATCGTATTTTCGTCAAGATAAACAAAAGATTATAATTTATTGAGAAGGAGGGGGCCGCAGGATGTTTAGTCCAGAACTTTATAGATGATATCGCTGGAGAAACCTTTACGTTGCAGGAGGCCGGCGAGGCGGCGTTTTCTCTTTTCCGGTTCTAGATCCTGCATGGAACGGAGTTTTTTTTCAACCACGGCCCGGGCGAGATCGATTTCCTTGACGTTGTCGAACAGGGTATCCAGAGTTTCGTCGATCAGTTCCGTATCCAGCCCTTTGCCGGTCAACTCCTGACGCAGGCGGTACTTGCCGAACTGCTTGTTCTCCGCGCGGGTGCGGGCCCAATGCTCGGCGAACCGGCGGTCGTTCAGATAGTTTGCATCCTTTAAAAAATGGAGCGTTTGCTGAACGACCGCAGTATCAAATCCCTTTTTACCGAGATAGTCCGCCGTTTCACGTTCCGTGCGGTCCCGGATCGAAAGGTACCGGTAGGCAAGGGCTCGCGCCTGTTTGAAATCCTCTTGGTCTGGAGAACTTTGCATAAGTGTGAAAAATAGGATGCGACAATAATTCCCCTCCTTAACAAGGAGGGGATACAGGGGAGGTTGTGATGCTCCCTTCCTTGCATTTACTGATTTTGCCTGGTTACGAAACCCGCACCCCACCTGTATCCTCCCCTCAGCAAGGGGAGGAGTATTTAATTATCTGCGGAATACAAAGATATCTTTGCCCCGAGGACGTGGCACCGGTCAGGACGTCTCAGCTTTCGAGGATTTTTTGCCTTTGGCGGCGGGTTCTGCCTCGGTCCCCATGTCGATGTGGGGGGCTGGGAGTTCCAGTTTGCTGCGCAGGCGTGTCTCAATATCCTGCCGGATATCCTGATTGTCGTTCAGGAAGTTGCGGGAGTTTTCACGGCCCTGACCGATGCGGGTCTCTCCATAGGAAAACCAGGTGCCGCTTTTGTTGACGATTTCGTGATTGACCGCCAGGTCCAGCAGGTCGCCGGTTTTTGAAATACCCTGTCCATACAGGATGTCGAACTCGCATTCACGAAACGGTGGCGCCAGTTTGTTTTTCACCACCTTGACGCGGGTGCGGTTGCCGATGACCTTATCCCCGTCCTTGAGGGCGGAGATGCGGCGGATATCCATGCGCACCGACGAATAAAATTTGAGTGCGTTGCCGCCGGTGGTGGTTTCCGGGGTGCCGAACATGACGCCGATCTTCATGCGGATCTGGTTGATGAAAATGAGCGCGGTATTGGATTTATTGATGACCCCGGTCAGCTTGCGCATGGCCTGGGACATGAGCCGGGCCTGCAGGCCCATGTGCGAATCGCCCATGTCGCCGTCCAGTTCCGCCTTGGGCACCATCGCCGCGACGGAGTCGATAACGATCACGTCGACCGCGCCACTGCGCACCAGCACTTCGGCGATTTCCAGCGTCTGTTCGCCGGTATCGGGTTGCGAGAGCAGAAGGTCGTCCAGATTCACACCCAGGCTTTCGGCGTACTTTGGATCGAGCGCATGTTCGACATCGATAAAAGCCGCGGTACCGCCTACCTTCTGCGCTTCGGCGATGATGTGAAGAGTCAGACTGGTTTTACCGGAAGCTTCCGGTCCGTAGATTTCAATGATTCGTCCGCGTGGGATGCCTCCGATGCCCAGGGCGCTATCGAGCGAAATCGACCCGGTGGAGATGACGGAAATATCCTTTCGGGCTTCCGCCTGCCCCAGCTTCATAATGGCTCCTTTGCCGAACTGCTTTTCGATTTGCGAAAAAGCCAGGTCCAGCGCTTTAATCCGATCGTCTTTGACTGCCATGATTTACGTCTCCTTGCTGAATGTGGACCCGGTTTCCATCCTTCAGGTCAGGGATTCAGTTTAAAGTTCGCCAATACGGTATAGATGGAGCCTTTGGGCGTCAATTGGCTTTTGTATAATTTAATCTCATCCACTTTAAAGGGATGGGGTTCGATGCCTTCCTGAGTCACGACATCCAATTCTTCTTTCAATGTTTCTTTCCCCTTGGGCGACTTGATCCTCGCCAGAGTCAAATGCGGGGAAAACGGTCGCTGTTCGATGGGAAATCCGGCGCTCTCCAATGCCTTTTCCAAGGCGGTCTGGAGAGTTTTCAGCCTTCCGCTGTCGTCCTTCAACCCGACCCATAAAACGCGGGGACGGTGGGTATCCGGAAACACCCCGACGGAGTTTAAGGCCAACTGGAACGGTGCAAACGGCGCCAGGGCTTCGGATAATTTATTTTGAATACCGGGGATACGGTCGGGATCGGTGTCTCCCAGAAACTTCAAGGTCAGATGAATGTTTCCGGGCTTGACCCAGGACGCGTGCAATCCCAGGGATTTGAATCGATTCTGGATACGGGTGATCGTATCGAGTACAGCTGATGGTACGTCAAGGGCGATAAATGTTCTCAAAGCCGCCACAGTTTACAAATCGCCCCAGTGCTTGTCAAACCCTTTTGGGGTTGGTTTTCGGGGGGTCGGGATAAGTCATACAAGGCATTGAATCAATTAGCGATACTTCGGGTGTCCACGGCTTTAAAGTGAAAGAGGATTGGTCACGGGCCGATTGTGATTAAAGTTTTGAATCCGCGTTCCTGAAAATATCTTTGTCGGCCAGGTGGATGGTGGAGGTGGGGAAGGCGCATTCGGCGCCTTCTTCCTGGATTATTTTGATGGTGTTCAGAAGGATCTCCTGCTTGATCGCATGAAACTCCGCCCATTTAGTTGTTTTGGTGAACGTGTAGATAAAAAAATCCAGTGACGAAGGGGCAAATGTTGTGAAATTGACAATCAGTGTTTTGCCAGTGTCGATTTCCGGATGATTCATCAGCATATCTTTGACCTTCCTCACGATAGCTTCCATTTTTTCGGCATCGTCATAGCGGATACCTACCGTTTCCTTGATGCGGCGATTGAGCATTCGCGACGGATTTTCAACGGCGATGGTGGTGAACGTGGAATTTGGGACATAGAGGGGCCGCTTGTCAAACGTTCGGATGCGAGTCAGCCGCCAGCCTATATTTTCCACAATGCCTTCGATATCGCGATCCGGCGAACGGACCCAGTCGCCTACGGCAAAGGGCCGGTCGAGATAAATCGTCAATCCGCCGAAGAAGTTGGCCAGCAGGTCCTTTGCGGCAAATCCCATCGCCATGCCGCCGATCCCGCCGAAAGCCACCACACCCGAAACGCTGAACCCTAATGTCTGCAAGACCACCAGAACCGATGTGATGACTACGGAAACTTTCAGCAGTTTGGCGATTGCGTCAACTGTAGTCAGATCAACTTCCTTGTCTCCCTCCAAATACTTCTGTTCACCACGCTGGATCAGACGAACCAGGAACCAGGCAATGGAGCCGATGATGACCGTATCCCTGATGGGTTCCATCGCTTTAAAGATTACCGCCCCGGTGGCCTCCTCAATGATTTCTGTCGCGAGATAAATTCCTGAAGCCCAGACAGCCAGGGATACCGGCTTTTTTAAGGAATCGATGATGGCATCGTCCCACATCCTCTCGCTTTTTTGTGCCTTGAGAAATAATCGATTCAAAGCTTTTCTCTGGATAAAATCCAGAATCAGAGAAGCGAAGACGACGAGAAACGCCTGCAGGATGTAACTGTTTTTCTGGGTAACGAGTTGTAGGAGGTCTTGCCAGCTCATAGTTCAATCAAAGGTGTTGGGATAATATTATCGACCCGCACTCAATGCGCGCGCGGTTCATTGTATCAACTGGAGCTGTTGTTAGAGAATTAAAAGTTTATCGAAACGATGGGTCCCAGGGATGAATCGGGCCAAAGTGATAGTCGGGAGGGAGATCAAAACCGTTTATGATGATTGGATTCCAGCAGCGCCTCCCTTGCGGGGTCTGTATTGCTCCCTAATCCAAATTTGATTTTGACAGATCGGCGAAAGGTTTCCCATGATTGAGCGAGGGGGTGCCGGTGAGTCTGGAAATAATATTTGACCATTTGCCTCCGTAAAATATCCTTGAACACCTGCGGCGTGATCTTTCCGGAAGCCAGGCGCTTTTTTAAGATTCGGATACCGGTGGGATCCAAATGGCTCCGAAGTTCTCCCTCAATAAAGTCCATTGAGACCTGTCCTCTCACTCAAGTTTTAAAGATTGAATTCAATTTCAAAAAATAAAGCAATCTTCGTGCCAATGCGTTAAATTAATAAATAGCAGGGTTTGGCCTCCGGCGTGTGTTGAATGGTTGGGAATTTGGAGCAATAATGTTGGAAAAATTGACGTACATGCGGTTGGGACTGGTAATTTTTGCCGGGTTTCTGGTTGCCTGTGGGCAGGAGGTCCGGGAAACGGGGGAAGTCGGGTCGACCCAGGTGGAATTGCGCAGTGACCTTTATCTCCAGGAAACGCCGGTATCCTCCGCCTCATCGGATGAAAAACAACCCAGTATCACCGGCGCTGAGGAACCCCCGGTTCAGGTCACCCGCCGTCTGGTTTTGGACGGGCGCGAGGCCTACTCGCAGGATCGCGATTACCAGGCGGTCAATCGATACGAATTTCTACCGGTTTTGGTGAAAGACTCAAAATCCGGGAAGGTTTCCGGCAAGAGAGAAGGCGCGGACACCAACTTCGGAAATCTTTCCGGCAAGTATCTGGTGCAGGGGGGAAAAGGATTTGGAGTTGCGGCGGTGGGGATGACGCCTTCCGGAACCGTTCGTCTCGATGATACCTCTTATTATTTGCCGACGGTTGATCTCAAACCCTATGCGCCTGCGACGGAGTCTTTGAAGCCTGCCGGCGAACCGTTTAAAAGTCACAAGCCTCTTATTTTTCATGGCGGGTCAACCGGTTTCGCCTATGAGCCGCCTGAAAAACCGATGTCCCCCGGAAGTTCGGCGTCCTATGAAACCAGGTTGGAGCTGTCGCCGATTCCCGAAACGCAGGTTTATTTTTCCTCGCAACCCAAAACCAAAGTGACTCTGGCACCGGCCGAGAGTCGGCTGGACTTAATCCACGGCAACGAAAGCCTCAACCAGGACCGGTTTTACAAACTCCGTTAAAATCCCATAAAGTTTTTTTACGATTCGCGCCACCAATAGTAAATCAACCAGAACGCGATGATGAAAATCCAGACGAGGATGCGTCGTGTCAGGGAAGCATGCTGTTTACCGGGTTTTAATGGAGAGCGCATGGCATCGTTCTAAGACCGGTTACGGGTTTTTGGCGCAACGGAAACCGAAACTGTTGTTCTTCACCTCGGGATTGAAGAAACTGCGGTTGAAGGTTGGAGCGCTGAGGCCGCACCCGTAGGACAGGCAATCAAACCAGGATCCGCCTTTCAGAACCCGTTTGTCCTTACCGTACTCTGCTTTCGGGATGGTGTTGCCTGGATGCGGCAGGTAGTAGGCATCCACCCATTCCCACACGTTCCCCGACATATCGTAAAGTCCGTAAACACTCCGGCCTTCGGGATAGGAGCCCACCGGCTGGGTGCCGGTCGATTGTTTGTACGGGTTGTTGGATTTGTCCAGTGACCAGAGATTGCCCCAGGGATAAATGTTGCCGTCTTGCCCGCGTGCGGCTTTTTCCCATTCCTCTTCGTTGGGCAGGCGTTTGCCGGTCCACTGGCAATAGTCGTTCGCGTCGAACCAACTGACGTAGGTGACCGGGTGATCTTCCTTGCCTTTGGGAATATTGCCCTGAGTCCAGTGGTGGGGAGGCGGGCGTTTCGTGGCGTCGACGAATTTTTTGTAATCGCGGTTGGTTACCTCATATAGATCAATGTAAAATGCATCCGTCTGGTTGATATGTTCCGGTGATTCGTCGTCCCAGCGTTCGTTGGACCCCATGATGAACTCTCCGGCCTCGATAAATACCATCCCCGGGAATTTTGCATTTTTCTTCGATTTTCGGGTTGGGGCAGACGGAACGGATTGACCGGCCCGGACCGCAGGACGCGGTGATAAGATTCTGCGGTTGGGTTTCTGGCTTTCGGTAAATAAATACCGGTCCGGGGGCTGGAAAGGGGTTAAAGCTTTCTGCGGCAGGGTTCCCTGGTGGCAGCTGGTGCATTCGGCTTTTTGATTTTTTTCGGCGCGAGCCCGCTTTATATTTTCCGGAAGGTGACAGGCCGTGTCGCAGGTCGCTTTGCTGTGAAGGGAGTCCTGTAAATATTCGAACCCCGTTGCCGGCTGAGCAAACGCCGCCACGAAGAGCATGCAACCCCAAGTCAAACAATGATATCTGTGCATTCTTTTGAATTTTCCTCTGATTTGGTTGACAATAGGGCGCTATTAGACAGATCGCTCCATGAACCCCTGCACTCCGTGATGAAAAAAGTGTATAAAATGCACCGGGTAGAGTCAAAAGTTAAATATTAATATATTTTGTTAATCAATGATATACGATCAATGGCGTTGGATGGCAGATGGCCGCTACTCGGCGGATGAGAATATGAGAGTCGATGCGGCTTTGCTGGCGGATTGCGGGCAGGGTCGGATTCCTCCGACTGTAAGGCTGTATGGCTGGTCGGAGCCTTCGATCACCATCGGTTATTCGCAGAATGCCGAAGCCGAGCTGAACCTTCAGCTCTGCCGGGATTTGGGAGTTCCTGTCGTCCGGCGTCCTACCGGCGGGCGTGCTCTGTTGCATGGCAATGAATTGACCTATGCCGTGGTGGCGCCGGTATCGATTGCTCCCTTCAATCAAGGGCTGAAGGCTACCTTTGCCGCTATCAGTGAAGCGTTGCTGGCGGGATTGCAGGAGTTGGGTATTCATGGAGAGGTCAATGTCAGTAAACAGCAGTTGGGGGCGGCGCGAACTCCGGCTTGTTTTGCCTCGCTCAATCATTGCGAAATCACAGTCGACGGTAAAAAGCTGATAGGGAGCGCACAGAAGCGAACTTCGCAGGCATTTTTACAGCATGGATCCGTGATCATTGATTCCGATCATGATTTGTTCGCGACGTTGTTGAGTTTCAAGGATGAAAGTCAAAGGGAGGTCACCCGAAATCGTTTGGCGCAATCTACGACTACGTTAAATGAGGTCTGCGCCCGAAGGATTTCTTTTGAAGAGGTCAGAGACGCCTTGCAGGAAGGTTTCCAGAAAACATTGGGCGATGTCTGTTTGAAAATATGATGAAAACAATATTCCCGACAAAGACAGTTCTCAGGTATTCCGCGCTGGCGTGTTTGCTGACGTTATTTTGCTCGGCCTGCGGCAAAGGCCAAATGTTCGGCGAAGATCCGAAACTTCAAAAGTATAAAGACCAGACACACGCATATCTGGCGGATCTGGAGCCGGGTATATTGAAATCGCAACTGGCATATGTCAATCGAGATTCATTTCCGGACCTCGTTATCCTTCGTGCCGGTGATCGGGGCCAACCGGTGATCCGTGTTTGGAATAATCGTTCCGGTGAAAAATTTGAACTCGTGAAACGGGCAGGTTGGGAGGGACAGCGTAATGATCAAATCCTGTTTATGGCTCTTCAGGATTTGAATCATGATGGGGTTCAAGACCTGGTGTTGGTGGGCCGGTTCGAAGACGGTTCAGTGGCAAAGGTTCTGTTCAATAATGGAAAGGGTTATTTTTATACCAAAAAGGAAGTTCCTTTTCCTCACGTGAACCGGGGTATCGACCGAGTGGACCTTAGGGATATTGATGGCGACGGACACATTGATCTGTTTTTTACTGGGAAACGAGTTTTAAATGATCAGGGAAAACTGCACCGGCACCAGACGCAGTTTATGCTGAACAACGGCCGCGGACAATTCAAGGATTCCACCCAATTACTGATGCCGCCGCTTAAGCCGGGAATCGTGGGTACTGCATTCGCGGATTATGACGGCGATAAAACGTTGGATATCTTCCTGATCAACGGCGAAGGACAAAACTCTCTGTTGACGAACAACGGTCTGGGGCAGTTTGAGGACCGAACGCAGGAACTGCTTCCTGCAATACAGGACCGGAGTGCGCATGCCGACTGGGCCGATTTCGATCAGGATGGCGATAACGATTTGCTGGTGGTCAATCGCGAGAAATTTTCTTCTGGAGAGACCAGTTATTTTCTCGTCAACCACGGCAGGGGGTATTTTGAGAAGGGCCCGTTCAAGGCGGCTCCCAATGCGATATTTCATGCGGTGTATTTACTGGATGCCAATGGCAGTGAATTGCCTGATATCCTGCTGTTAAGTGACAAAGGAATTCACTATTTGCGGGGGCTGGGTAAGTGGCGGTTCTGGAAGGAATCTCAACGCCGATTGCCTTTTAACGACAAGTTTCATGAATTGACTTTCGCCGATGTCAACCGGGATACGTTTCTGGATATTTTCGGATACGCCAAGAAAGACGGACGCGGGGTGCTGTGGATCAATACATTTGAATAAATCAACAGGAAGACACAATGGCTTTGTTTAAACATTTAACGTTTCTAAAAGTTCTGGCGGTGATCGCCTGGGCCGACGGCGAAATAACCGAGTCTGAAAAGAACGTCCTGAAAAAATTTTACCGGAAGTTTCGCCTGGAAAAGGATGATATCCGTCAGTTGAACCCTTACCTGATGGCCCCCATCCCAAAAAAAGAGCAGGAAAAACTGTTCAAGCAGTTGGCGGCGGAACTGAGCTCTGAACAAGAGAAGGAAGAGATCATAGCGGAATTGGAAACCATTGCCAACGCCCACCTGAAAAAGAAAACTGAGGAAAATGAGCTGGTGGAGGAATTCATCCGCCTGCTTAAAAAGACTTCCTTTACCCGGCGGTCCTTTGGGCGGGTGCGTAATTTTTTCCAGGCCACTATTTTCAAGCCGGCGCATGAAAGAAACCCTTCTATTAACAACTATTTTAAAAACACGATTTTTAAAAAGCTGGAACTGAAAATGAAGGGAACGGGTTTGAAGTTGGACCTGGAAAAAGACAATGTTTACTTTATCTGTCTGTTCGGCGCCCTGCTGGCTTCGGTGGCGGCGGTGGATGATCACTTTCATGAAGAGGAGAGGAAGACGCTTCGAAAAATTCTGAAAGAGCGGTTCGAGTTTTCCGGCAAGGAACAGAAACTGCTGTTTGAAGTGGTCGAGGAACAGGCGAAGCACGGATTTGATTTCCATGAAGTGGTGACCGAGTTCAACAGCCGGGTGACGTACAATGACCGGGTGAGCGCGGTGGATTGTTTCTGGGCTATCGCCGTGGCCGATGGAGAAATTTCACACGCGGAAAACGAAGAGGTGCGGCGCATCACCAAGGCCATGCATGTTCCGCATCAGGTTTTTAAGGAATCCAAAAAGAAATTTCTAAAACAGTTGAAATCCTCATAAGGTATAAAAACGGACCCGGTTGCGGGGAGTTTGAGTTTGAATCATGAGCGCGCAGAAGGGAAGAAAGTTTATCGGCATCTTGTTCGAGTGTTGCAAGGTGTACCGCCGTATTTATATCAATAAAGACGGCAACGCCTACGAAGGGCGATGCCCTCTCTGCTATGGTAAAGTCAAGGTGATCATTGGGCCGGACGGCACCGATCAGCGTTTTTTCAATGCCCGCTAAAAATATTTTGAGAACCGTTGCCTCATGAAAATCATATTGCAGAGAGTGATTCGGTCGTCCGTTACCGTGAATGGTGAAGTGGTCGGTGAAATCGGCAAGGGGCTGATGATCCTGTTCGGTGCGGAAAAGGGAGACGGCGGCGAGGCGGTGGACGCGCTTGCCGAAAAGGTGCTGAATCTAAGGATTTTCGCCGACGAACAGGGAAAAATGAATCGTTCCTGTCTCGACGTGGGAGGCGATATTCTCGTCGTGTCCCAGTTTACCCTGGCGGGCGATTGTTCGCGGGGACGGAGGCCGGGATTCGACAACGCCGCTCCTCCCGAAATAGCGGAGCGGCTATATAATAATTTTGTAGCAAAACTCGCGGAGTCGAGTCTCAAAATCCGTGAAGGGCGATTTGGTGCCGACATGCAGGTGGAAATCGTGAATGACGGGCCCGTCACATTTATTCTGGAGCGGTGACGCCCGTATCATCCTGTTACGGATTGATCCACCTGAATCAGCCGGTGCAATTGGTCTTTTTTGAGGCGGTATTTTTTTGCCAGAATTGAAATGTTTTTACTGCAATGCCCCGCCATTTCCCGGTTGCGGCTTTTCCTGTACAGCACTTCCGCCAGAGCCATATAGGCCACGGCTTTCTCCCCAGCTTTTAAATGATCGTTTAACAATCCAAGATGATAATAATTATCCGGTTGTTCCGGGTTCAGCCCGACTGCGGTTTGGTAAGCATCGATTGCGCGGTCGTAGTGATGGGTAATGTCCCACAACTCGCCGAGGGCCTCCTGCGCTTTAATGTTGGAAGGAGCCAGGCGTACGGAAGCTTTGTAGTAGCTGATGGCGACTTTGTAACGGTGCTGTTTGTGGTACGCCCAGCCCAACCCAGCCAGAATTTCCGCGTCGTCGGGGAGCGCTCTCTCGGCAATGTGGAAATGGGATAACGCTTCCTCCAGATTTCCCCGGCGGGTCAGGATCACCGCCAGGTTGAAATGCGCCGATCCATGTTCCGGGTCAAGTTTTAATGCCGTGCGGTATTGGGCCAGCGCCAGCTCCGGTTGACCGGTTTTTTCGTAAAGAACGCCCAGGTTGCTGTGTGTTTCCGCCGAACCCGGATATTTGTTTATCGTCTTCTCGAGTTGTTCAATCGCCAGCCTGTTCAAGCCCAGCTTTTGGTACGCCGCCGCCAGGTTGTTGGATATTTGTACCGTACTTCGTCCTGTCTCCACCATCGGTTTAAGGAGGTCAACCGCATCGCGGTACCGTTTCTGGCCGATGTACACCGCGCCCAGTGTGGAGAGGGTTGCGCGGTCGCGCGGTTTCATCTCCAGCGCCTTGAGGAGCCAGGGCTCCGCCTCGTTATAATCTTTAAGATGGTACAGCGACCAGCCGAGATCGCGGTGAGCGAGAACGTGTTTTTTGTTCAGGCGCACCGCGTCCTTGAGCTGGCTTGTCCCCTCCTCATAGCGGCCGAGCTCCAGAAAGGCGATACCCAGCTGGTAGCGAAGCTCAGGGCTGTTGGGGTGGAGAGCCAGATCGTACTGAAATTGTTTGATCCGCTCCTCAGGCGTTTGCGGTCCCTGGGCACAGGCGCTTGCCAGCAGGACGAACACCGCGGCGAAATAATAGAGGAATCTCATACTCAAATTGTCGCAGGAAATTTGGGGAGGTACAACTGAAACTGATTTTTGGCAGGTTATCAGGAAAAGAAGGATTAACAGGAAGACCCATCAAACCGACTCCGTGACGGGTAAACGGATAAGCATCTGTAAAATATAAGTTTGGCTCCAGAAATAACTTCGCAGGAATAATAACGCCCTTATTGACTTCCCTTCGGCTATACTGAAAGTAAGTTTGATCCCTTAAAATTGGAGTAAATCATTGCATCGTAGAATCTGGTTTTCCTTTTGGATAATTTTATCGATTCAACTGTTGCCGTCCGTAAGTGCTGGGGAAGGTGAAGTTGAAAAAAATATCAAAATAGGGATTCAATATATTTCCGAAGCGGGAAAGATTGTCTTTTCAGTTTCAAATACAGGAGAAAAGCCCGTAGATATTTTTAATTACGATTTGGGGCTTTATCATAGACTTTTTACGCCTTTAGGATTTTGCGCGAAATTGAAAGCTGAAAAGAACAAAATATTACATGAGTGCATTGCAAGCGTTTCTCGTTGCTCTATTTTGACCCTTCCTGTGAAGCCCATCACCTTGAATCCGCATGAGACTATTCAGCGTGAAATGGGTTTGAATAATCTGTTCTGGAAGCATAATGATTTTAAATTTTCCCCAGTAAAATATATTAAGTTCAGGTACACAGTGTATTTAGATGGTTATCTTAAGACGAAAATTGATTACGCTACAGAGTGGTTGCCCTTTGATCCCCCTTCGGTTTCGAGTAAAGGAACTGAAGCAATAAAAACTTCAAGCGTAAACGAGTCGCTTTTTGAGGCGGTTAAAAATAAAGATGAAAAAGCGCTGAGGGATCTTTTGGTCGGGGGTGTAGATCCAAATTCTATTTTTATGAATGGGGAATCCTTGTTGCACCGGGCGGCTAATAAATATGCGGGGATAATGGGATTATTGTTGGACCAGGGTGTAAACCCCAATATTAAAAATGAATGGGGAGAGACACCTCTTCATGAAGTTTCCAAAATAAGTGAGTTGTCGAATCAAGGTGATCCGATACCTAAAATGATGTTGTTGCTGGACAGGGGCGCGGACCCCAATGCTCGAAAAAAAAATGGTCAGACACCCTTGTTCGACGCTGTTACAGGAAAAGACAAAGATGCTATTAGAATGTTATTAAAGCGGGGAGCTGACCCCAATATTCAGGATCGATTAGGAGAAACTCCTCTTCACTATGCGGCCAGGGAAAGCTATGTGGAAAATTTTAGAATATTGTTAGACCATGGAGCAGATTTGAACATCAAAAACCGGGATGGTGATACACCACTGCTGTTGGCGGCGGTAAGAGGTAATCCTGATATGGTAAAGCTTTTGTTGAGTTGGGACACTGATTCTAAATTCCGGAAATTAAACTCAGGGATTGATCTTCTTCATGAAGTTAGATATGGGAAGGTAGAAAGAATCCATCAGTTATTAGCTCAAGGGGTCAACCCCAACAGCAAGGATCTGGATAGGAGGAGTTGGGATTTGTTTGGTGAATCCCCCCTGTTTGCTTCTGTCGCTAGAAAAGATAAGACGATTTTTAATAAGTTGCTTGCTCGGGGTGGTGATCTAAATGCTCTAAGCGGAAATGGAGAAACGGTCCTGTTTTGGGCTGCCCGATGGGGGGGCTTGGGGGTTTTTAAACTGTTGCTTACCAAAGGAGTCGACCCAAAGATTAAAAACAACAGTGGAGATACGCTACTGCATTGGGCGGCAAGTGGAGGAAATTTTGAAATTGTCAAAATGTTGCTGATTCAGGGTGCGGATCCAAATGCTTTAAATAAGGCTGGAGAATCACCACTATTTTTTGCATCCAGAGAACGACATCATTCCAAACCCAGGACGAAAGAGTTTATAAAAACTGTAAAAATATTGTTAGGTAAGGATGCCGATCCTAATATCACCAATTTTGTTGGAGACACACCTTTACACACCGCGGTTAAATGGAAACATAAGGAAATCGTCAGGATGTTGCTTGAAAAAGGAGCCAATCCGAATGCCATTAACAAGGATGGCGAAACTCCGCTCAGCTGGACGGGCAAGAATCAAGAAATTGAAGACCTTCTTAAAAGTTACGGCGCCAAGCCCTGGGGATAAAACTGGTTAAAACGGTATCGAGGAGAGGGCCCACTGCATGAATTTGGAGGGGAATAAGCCGATGGCGACGATGGCGATGGAACTGACGGTGACGATGGCGGTCATGCCCCTGCTGGTCTGGATGGCTTCCTGCGATTCGTCTGGCTGAAAATACATCATGGCGATGATACGCAGGTAGAAGTACACGGCGATCATGCTGGCCACCACGGCCAGTGCCGCGATCAGCACATAACCCTGCTTGAGGGCGGCGACGAACACATAGAGTTTTCCGAAGAATCCGGCGGTGGGTGGAAACCCGGCCAGCGACAGCAGGAACAGGCTCATCGCGGCGGCCAGATACGGTTTGCGTTTGGCCAGTCCCTTGAACCGGTGGATGGAGTTTGCCTTTTCCCCTTCACCCTCCAGCATATACACAATGGCGAACGCGCCGATGTTCATGAACAGGTACACACCCAGATAAAAGAGAATGCTCGCCACGCCATCCTGGCTGTTCGCGACGATGCCGATCAGCAGGTAGCCGGCATGCGCGATGCCGGAATATGCCAGTATCCGTTTAACGTCATCCTGAAAGATTGCCGCGGTGTTGCCGACCAGCATGGTGAGTACCGAGACGCCGAACAGGAAGGGCATCCAGATTTCCTCAAGGCTGGGCAGGGCGATGAAAAAGATGCGGGCGATCAGGGAATAGGCCGCGGCTTTGGTAGCCACCGACATGAATCCGGTAATGGGGGTCGGGGCGCCCTGGTAGACATCGGGTGTCCATGCATGAAACGGTACCAGCGATACCTTAAAAGCGAGGCCGCAAAAGGTCAGTCCCATTCCTATATAAAGCAGTTTGTTGAGGCTGTAGGGGTTGGTCTCCAGCAGATGACCGATCTCACGTATTTCCGTGGTGCCCGTGCCCGCGTACATCAACGCCATTCCGTAAACCAGGATGGCCGAGGCAAATGCTCCCATGAGCAGATATTTAATAGTGGATTCCTGAGAAGCCAGCGTTTCCCACTTCAGCTTTTTGACATCCCCCGGCTGTTCGGTACCCTTGCCGTGCTTGGCGGAAAATCCGCACAGGATATAAAGCGAGATGGAAAAGATTTCCAGGGAGATGAAGGCGGTGATCATGTTGCCGGACTTGGCCAGAAACATCATGCCGACCACGGCCATCAGGACCAGACAGAAATATTCGGCCTTGTTTTCGTTGTCGAGTTTGGGATAACGCACCCCCGCCACAACGGTAAACAACGACATCAGCAGGAAAATGATGTTGAAGCTTTGCGAAAACCGGTCGAATAGCAACGATCCACTGAACATGGAGGGATTGGTGCCGTCACTGATGGAGGGAGCGAAGCCCCAAAGGTAAAGGGTATAGACCAAAGCCGTCAGGATGCCGATCGCCGTCGCTTTCGATAAATACCGATTGCTGTTGAAGGCCTTCATCAGACCCATCAATAAAACGGTAAAAGCCGTGAGTACCAGAATCAGTTCCGGCCCAATGGCTTGCCAGTTCATGTCTTCGAAATTAATGACAGCGGTCAATGAGGAAATCCTTGGGTTTTTGAGTGTTAGCCATTTGGCGGGTCCACTGGTCCCGTGTAGTGGGCTTTTTAAAACATTTCCCGGTTTTTTTCAAGGAAATGTTGCGAGCCGTGAGTATCTCCACCCCCGGTATTCGCTTTGCTTTCAGATATTAAGGGTAATAAATAATGAATCGCTGTTCCCGGGATTTAACTTAAAAACCATCCGCCGACCCGTTTCCCGGCCGAATGACCGACGATAAAGGGCATTATTTTCCGAAAATACCCGACATGGCATCGGTCACGCCCTCGGTGCTTTTTTGAAGGGTTGCTCCGATATCCTGAGATACTTCTCCCATGGCATCCTGAACCACTTCGGCTGTGCCTTTGAGTAATTTGCCAGCAGAATTGGTGAGGTTTTTCAGGTCGACGGAAATGACCGCTTTGAGGATAGCTATTTTCAGGGCATCCATAATTGCTTTGGTCACCTCTCCGGCAGTGATACCGTTTTGTTTTTTGCCGATATCCTTTAAGTGAATGTCGGGAAGAGGCACGACTGCGGTTTCAGCTCCCGGGAGCGTGGCGCTTACGTTCACCTTGCCGCCCGTCACATAAAGGTGTTCAATAATCAATCGGGTTTCATTTTCCGGGTTCCCTTCCTTCGCTTCAGAAGATTCCCCCGCTTTAGACACTTTCCCATGCTTTTGGACGAAAGCGTCGATATTTCTTTGGATGGCATCTATGTTGCTTCCATTTGGCCCCACTTCGTAAGTTATCTCAGGGGATTGAATGTTAATTTCATTGATGATGACGGTATTTGCGGTGATGGATTCCGTCTCAAGAGTGATTTCAATTTGATTCATTTGAAACGCGCTTTTGGTTTTGAAGCCCACGGGGTTACCGATGGACAGGTCATGCATCGAACCTTTTCCCGAGGTAGCATCTATGGTCGTTTTGTTCAGGCTCACCTCGGCCTGGGTGATTTCCGGCCCCATAGTGTTGACCGCTCTCGTGATGATTGCTCCGAGGGAAGAGTAAAGAAAAAGGACACCCGCAACCAGGATGGCGGTCACCGAGGCAAGTCCAATGGTTACACGTTTCATAAATAAGATTCCTTGCGAAGGGGCAAAATGTGAATTGAAGTATTATCCGGCCTGATATTCGGGAAACACCTGGCCCGCTTCCAGGACTACCCATCGTTCCGAAGTGTCACCCAGCACCAGGTCAAGATTGTCGTGAAGGCGAACAAGATTCAGGATTTCATTGGGAAGGCGAACGCGGATGGGATCCTCCTGATGGTGGCCATGAAGATAAATATAATCTCCGTCAATTTTGATCACCTGGAAAATATCATTAACAGTGTTCAGAATGCGCGGAGGTTCTTCCAGAATACGGCCGGTTTCGTTGTCCAGAAAATGGCTGAGTTTCAGGCATCGTTCTTGAGCGGCGGTCAGAGTTTGCACCAGGTTCTGGTAATCGATTTCCGCCAGGCCGTGATGAATGTCTTTTTTATTCATCCAACTGAGAAAGGAAAACAGTTCAAACAGGATTTCATTGGTTTCGGTTCTGGTGGAAACGGAGTTGAAGGGCAAAAATCCCACAACAAACCGGCTGAGATGCGCCGGCGTCAGGCTCTCCGGCCCGGTTGAAATTTTACGGCTTGTTATTTCATCGGAATACTCCATGCCCGATTCGATGAGGCAGTTGTGGAACAGAGCCAGGCTCTTGCCGAGCTCCCCGGCGGGGAGTTGGGAGTCTGGAGCCAGGCCGCGACAGTGCGCGTAATCTTTCATCAACTGGTAAAGATTCATTTTTTTCCTAAGAGGCGGTGGGCGTTGGAATGCATTTTTTAAGCGTGTCGAGCAGTTGTTGAAATTCTTCTGTTCGGATGTCCCCCATGTTGGCAATCCGGAAAATACTTTCGCTTAACTTCTTTTGTCCAGCATAAATCACGAAGCCTTTTTTCTTGAGTTTGGCGTGCAGCTCCTTGTAGGTGACCCCTTTGGGAAGTTTCAGCGCGGTCAGGGTA
>JAOUPX010000069.1 GCA_029879645.1 Nitrospinota bacterium | reverse complement strand
AACCATCATCGACAAAGAGAAAATCCAGCCCGATGTGGTCGGCGGAGTGGCCACCGCAGGAATTCCTCACGCCGTATCTCTGGCCAATTTAATCCAGTTACCTCTTATTTATGTACGATCGTCTCCCAAGGAACACGGTTTGAATAACCAAATCGAAGGGATATTGAAGCCCGGTCAGCAGGTGGTAGTGGTGGAAGATTTGATATCAACAGGCGGAAGCGCCCTCAAAGCAGTCGATTGCATCCGTAAAGCCGGGGGGAGAGTCGACCACTGTCTCGCCATATTCAGCTACGGGTTTACAGAAGCGGAACAACAATTTCAACAATCCCATTGCCGACTTCACACTATACTGAATCTTGAATCCCTGCTCCAATGCGCCGAGCAAGAGGGCCGTATTAATTCAAATGAAAGAGAAGTGCTGGATGACTGGAATCAAAATCCGTTCGAATGGGGTAAAAAACAGGGTTTTTGATAATACTTTTGACCCTGGATCAGGCTCTTTTTAACCTTTGATGTATTTTTATCCCATTAATTCATTGACAGTTTTGGGATTTGATAATAACATTCCACCTCTTATAGTATTGAGTACCCGAATCCTGCCACTTTCAACCATGCGTTTTATAAGAAAATTATAGGCAGACAGAAGCTAACTAATCCCCGCAAGGGTTTATCAAAAATACATAATTAATTGTTTCCTGGAGGTTTATCAGAATGCCAAAATTAGAACTGGGTCCAGCGGGTTTCCTTCCCCCTTCGGCCGCATCCATGGGTATTTTTCAGCCCGAAAAAGGGACCAATATGCAATTGGTGGAAGGGGAGCATGTCCCTGAGGATAAAGCCATTGAAAAAGCCGCCCACGAGCTTCTAACCCGAAGAAACCCGACCCTGTTCCCTGGGCCGATGCTGGTATGGGGATGGAATGAGGAAACCCGGCACAAAGCCAAACTGCTCCTCGATTTAGCGAAAGTGATACCCGGAGTGAACATCATTCCTATGCCGGACTACCGACCGATTTATCCCAAAATCGATCCGGAAGCGGTAATTAACCCCTGTCACCCTAACCTGACTATTCAGCATAACAAAATACATGTTTGTGCTTTGATTGGGGTTCACTGCCATTTTGCCAATATCACCCTAAAAATGATTCGGGCCAACACCAACTGCTACACCCAAGCCTGGTGTGCCTATGACGGCCATGAAGATGCCCTGCTGTCCATTCGGGATTTGGATTCGGATAAATTGATCAAAATTACCGAAGCCATTAAAAAAGCGAAAAACTCGATCACCCCTTGGGCATTAACTCCCGAGGGTAAAGAGGAATTGGAAGAAATCCGTTACAATAAGGAAAGACTGAAAGCCGCTTCCAAAGAAGATGCGACCCTGTTTATGGGAGAGCTTCACCAGGGCCTCGACGAAAATCAGGAATAACTGTTCAGGCCCGCCTAGGCGGGCCTGAAATCCTTCCCATTCCCCTCCCCTCTCATCCCCCAATTCGCAGATCAAAGTTTTTAAACCCATACGGGTGGCACAACTTTTTCCAGCCAGATTCCGCATAATAATAAATCGATAAAAAACAGTACTTTATAGATTGCCATAAATGCTCTTTAATTATTTCTCACTTCCATTGATTTAACATTGACAGCCTCCTCATTTCCCCTTAGTCTAAGTCTAAATAGCAGTTAATGTAATCTCATAAAACCCTTATTTGCTAAGGGTTTTTCACAAGTCCAGGCAAAGATACCATACGACAGGAGGTAAGGCGTGCGTGCCCTAGTCATTGACGATTCCAAATCAATACGTTCGATATTGTCTAAAATTCTTATTGAAATAGGCTTTTCAGTAGAAGAAGCCGCCAATGGCTTGGAAGCCTTGGACATCATTCAAAAAGATAAAGTAGAGTTGGCTCTTGTCGACTGGAATATGCCCGACATGAACGGATATGAGTTTATTCAGGAAGTCCGCAAAGACAACACTTATAAAGATATGCGATTAATGATGGTAACCACAGAAACAGAAATGAACAAAGTAGTGGAGGCACTGGAGGCAGGTGCCAATGAATATGTCATGAAACCTTTCACCAAGGAAATGATTGTTGAAAAACTCGCACTCATGGGAATGAATATTCATAACGTTTGAAGAGCCACATTTTTTCCACAAAAGAAGACAAACTTCCCTTCGACAAAAACAATGGAAATGAATACCTCTATAAAGTTCTAATAACTGATTAAAACAAATTGCAGCGAATTTTCACTCTGGATATTTATGTCGGTTACTCCAAACGATTTTAATTATATACGGCAGTTGCTTTTAGATCGGGCAGCCATAGTAATTGAAGAAAACAAAGAATACCTGGTCGAGTCGCGCATAGGCCCGGTGGCTAAAAACGAGGGCTATGATTCCATTGAAAAATTAGTCCAGGCGCTTCGAAACAACTCTAACAACGGACTTCATAATAAAGTAGTGGAGGCGTTAACCACCAATGAAACTTCTTTTTTTAGAGATGTGCAACCGTTTGAAACCCTAAAAACCCTGGTACTGCCTGAAATGCTAAAGGAGCGTAAAACCAAAAGAGAACTGAATATATGGTGTGGAGCCAGTTCAAGCGGCCAGGAACCTTACTCCATAGCAATGATAATCAAAGAAAACTTCCCCTTACTTCTCGATTGGAAACTGAATTTTATCGCCAGCGATATTTCCACGGAAATGCTTAATCGCTGCAGATCAGGCGAATTCAGTCAACTCGAAGTAAACCGGGGGCTTTCAGCCCCTCTCCTGATCAAGTACTTTGAAAAGGACGGTCTGAGGTGGTCGATAAAAAAAGAACTCCGGGAAATGGTTGAATTTAAACAAATCAACTTAGCGGAGACCTTTCCCTACCTGCCCAAGATGGATATAATTTTTATGAGGAATGTCTTGATTTATTTCGATATCGAAATGAAAAAGAAAATCTTGAAACAACTAAGATCAATCATGCAACCCGATAGCTATCTGTTTTTGGGTGCGGCAGAAACCACTCTCAACCTCGATGAATCTTATGCAAGAGTCGATGTTAAATATTCAGGTTGTTATCGTTTAAAAGGGTAAATAATATGATCATTCAATGCCAAGCCGAAATCAGCCAATTTGTTACCGACATATGGAGCTCATTTTTAAATATGCCGGTTATTCAGACGGACAAAGCCTTTGAACCTCAAGGCAAAGATAACACCCTTGCTGCCTGCATTCAAATAACTGGAGAATGGCAAGGAACCGTCACCGTCTATGCCCCTAAAGAACTGGGCAAAAAAATAGCATCTTCCATGTATGCACTTGATGAATCTTCGATCGATGACCAGCAAGTTCAGGATGTCATGGGGGAAATCGCGAACATGATCGCGGGGAATGTCAAATCTCTCCTTCCCACACCCTGCTCAATTTCCATTCCATCAGTGGCAGTGACAGACTTTGACCTTCATCACCCGAAAAGCGAAACCATTACTACCGTTAACTTTCTAAGTGATAACTTGCCGTTTCTGGTAGTTATGCTTCAGCAAAAGGCATCGTAACATTTTTTAACAAAAGCTCTGAGTTGCCGACTGCAACCAACCCCAAGCACTTATGTGGGAAAGACAAAAGATATTCCAAGTGACGAAACCGCCCCAGGGAATAGAAGAAATTATTTCTTTTTCAGACCAAGGTGTTCTTTAAATTCCTGGTCCACCTTAAGAGGGTCGTGAGTATTAAGCATAATCAGGTTATGGAGATGTTCATAAGCTTCAAGACCGACTTCGGTGAATAAAAGCCCCATTCCCTTTTCTGTAATCCACTGGACCCTTCCCTTCACCGAAATATCCACAGGCCGTTCCTCGCCCTCCAGATACATATGCACCTCGCATTCCGTCCCTAGTGGCCAATCTGGAACACAGTTAATAAATACCCCTTTCATGCTCACATCATGGCTTTCGTCGGATACAATCTCTTTATCTTTTGCCAGGACCGTAACCTTTAAATGTACCTGGACCCGGGAAAACTCTCTGCGGTCATCCGAACTTTTGTTATCCATAAAAACCTCCGAAGACTCTAAAAACTTAAAAACCACTCCCCTCGCCCTAACTCATTAAAATCAAACAACTTAGTTGAAAACTGCACCTAACTGGAACCACATTACATGTTTTTATAAATATTCAATGGAGACCTTGACACAGTCTGAAATCAATCTTATTTAACTCCAGGAGCTGATAACAATCTGGAAACAAGTAATTTTACTAAATATATATAATTAATATTAATATCGCATATTTTGAAAGGATTTGCACCCATGGGTAAGATCATTGGAATCGATTTGGGGACCACCAATTCCGTGGTTGCCGTGATGGAAGGGAATGAACCTAAAGTCATTGTAAATGAAGAGGGTAACCAGACCACTCCATCCGTCGTGGCGTTCACCAAGGAAGGAGACATCCTGGTAGGTCAAGTGGCTAAGCGACAAGCCATTGCAAACCCCGAAAACACCATTTTTTCCGTAAAACGGTTCATGGGGCGGTCCTTCAACGAAGTCAGCGAAGAAATGAAAATGGTGCCCTACAAGGTCGTAAAAGGGCCCAAAAACGACGTGAGGATCGAGGTCCAGGGCAAACAGTACAGTCCCCCGGAAATTTCCGCAATGATTCTCCAAAAGCTTAAAAAATCCGCTGAGTCTTATTTGGGAGAAAAAGTGACGGAGGCTGTCATTACGGTTCCGGCATATTTCAATGATGCCCAAAGGCAGGCGACCAAGGATGCTGGAAAAATTGCCGGATTGGAAGTCAAACGGATCATTAATGAACCGACCGCTTCAGCCCTCGCTTACGGCCTGGACAAAAACAAAGATCATATGATCGCTGTGTACGACTTTGGTGGCGGTACTTTCGATATTTCCATCCTGGAAGTCGGCGATAATGTAGTCGAGGTAAAATCCACTAACGGAGACACCCATCTGGGTGGAGACAATCTCGATCAGCGGATTATCAACTGGCTGGTTGCAGAATTCAAAAAAGACAGTGGAATCGACCTGTCTAATGACAGCATGGCCCTGCAAAGATTAAAAGAAGCCGGGGAAAAAGCCAAAATGGAGCTTTCCTCTACTAAGGAAACAGATATTAACCTGCCGTTCATCACCGCAGATCAAACAGGCCCCAAGCATCTTAATCTAAAATTGTCCCGCGCAAAATTTGAATCGTTGGTGGACGATTTGCTGGAACGAACCACAGAGCCGTGCAAAAAAGCTCTTAAAGATGCAGGGTTGGACTCCAGCAAAATTCATGAAGCGGTTCTGGTGGGTGGGTCCACCCGAATTCCAAAAACACAGGAAATTGTTAAAAATCTGTTCGGAAGGGAACCGCACCGTGGCGTTAACCCCGACGAAGTGGTGGCACTGGGAGCCGCAGTGCAGGCTGGAGTTCTTTCCGGTGATGTAAAAGATATTCTGTTGCTCGACGTTACCCCGCTGTCTCTGGGAATTGAAACTCTCGGTGGAGTCACAACACGGTTGATTGATCGCAATACCACCATCCCCACACGCAAAAGCGAAACATTTTCAACCGCTTCGGACAATCAGCCAAGCGTCGAAGTCAATGTTCTCCAGGGCGAGCGGGAAATGGCGAAAGACAACCGGTCTCTGGGTAAATTTCACCTTGATGGCATTCCCGCGGCTCCTCGCGGCGTACCACAAATTGAAGTTACCTTCGACATCGACGCCAACGGCATACTCCACGTTTCCGCTAAGGACAAGGGGACCGGCAAGGAACAAAAAATCACCATTACCGACAATACCGGTCTCAGCGACAGCGAAATCGAAAATATGGTGAAAGATGCCGAATCCAATGCCGATGCCGACAAAAAACGTCGGGAAGCCATTGATTCCCGTAACCAGTTGGACTCCTTGATTTATAACACCGAAAAAACAATCCGGGATAACAAGGAAAAACTCGGGGAAGACGATGTCAAGAAAACGGAAGAAGCCATCGCTGAAGCGAAAAAAGCTTTGGAAAGCGACGATGTCGAACAAATCAAAAGCCAAATGGAAGCCTTGACTCAGGCTTCTCATGATCTGGCTCAAAAGATGTACGCACAGACAGAGGCTTCCGGCGGAGAAGGAGACCCCAATTCAGGTGAAGGTGGGGGCGGTTCCGATAAAAAAGATGACGATGTCGTCGACGCCGAGTTTGAAGATGTCAGCAAGGAAAAATAAATGCCAAGGCTGGTGGGTGTCTTAAAACATCGCTCCGGCTAGTATCGAGAAACCGGGTGCGCCCGGTTTCTCACCTCCCTTAGGGGTTTTAACCTCTCTCAGGCGGGGAAGCCTGCAATTGGCTTCCCCGTTTGAAATTTATACACACAGGATTATGAGCGACTCAATAAAAAAAGATCAAAATAAAGAAGAAATGGAACCCACTCGATTCACCGTCAGTGATAAACGGCATTGGGTTCAAGAAGAAGAAGGGGAAACCAAGGCTGGCGAGCCCGAAGAACGCCTCCCCTCCTATGTTCAGCAATTAAAGGATCAGGCTGAAGCCAAGGACAAGCAACTCCGGGAATATATTGCCGCCTACAAAGCCAAAACCGCTGAAACCGATGAAATCCGCATTCGGCTTCAAAAGGAAAATGAAAACCGCCTCGAACAGATTAAGGCTGATTTTTTCAAAAAACTTATTCCGATAATTGATAACTTCAAAAGAGCCATCAACTCCGCCCACTCCTCTGCCGATTACAACAGCCTCAAGCAAGGTATTGAAATGACTTACTCTCAACTCCTGGCCACACTAAAGGAACATGGAGTTGAAACCATTTCCACGGCCGGAAGAAAATTCAATCCACAAACCGATGAAGCGTTCATGATTGAAGCCACCAGTGATCCGGACAAGGATGCTGATGTTTTGGAAGAACTGGAATCCGGTTATCGTTTTAAAGATAAATTATTAAAACCCGCCAAGGTTAAAGTGGCCAAACTCTCACAGGAAGGAGCTTGAGTGAAGCGAGATTATTATGAAATCCTGGGAGTTAACCGTGAAGCTCCAGAATCGGAATTGAAGAAAGCCTACCGCCAGCTGGCTCTTAAATACCACCCGGATAAAAATCCGGGCGACCACGAATCCGAGGATAAATTCAAAGAGGCCGCAGAGGCTTATGAGGTGCTTCGCGACGCGGAAAAAAGAAAAATCTACGACCAATTCGGACATGAAGGCCTTAAAGGAAAAGGTTTTGGGGGTTTTGGCGGGTTTGAAGATATATTTTCCACCTTCGGAGATATCTTTGGAGATTTCTTTGGTGGAGGAGGCGGCCAGAGGACCGGCGCAGATTTGCGAACCGATGTCACCATTACCTTTGAACAGGCCGCGTTTGGTACAGAAAAATCTGTGGAAGTTCGTAAACATGTGGCCTGCCATACCTGCAAAGGTTCCCGGTGTAAGCCCGGCTCTTCTCCCATACATTGCGGCACTTGCCGGGGAACCGGTCAGGTAGTGCGTTCTCAAGGATTTTTCAGCTTACAAAGCCCCTGTCCCAACTGCCACGGTACCGGACAAATCATTAAAGATCCCTGCTCCACCTGTCACGGAGATGGCGTAGAAATTCAGAAAAAAGAAATATCGGTAAACATTCCGGCGGGTGTAGATGATGGATCCCGCCTGCGCCTACGCGGTGAAGGGGAAGCGGCGCCGGGAATGCCCGCTGGTGACCTTTATGTTTTTGTCCATGTTCAAGCTCACGATTTTTTCCACCGAGAAGGATATGACATATACTGTCAATTAAATATCTCTTTTTCCCAGGCGGCGTTGGGAGCCGAAATTGAAATTCCACTGCTCGACAGCAAAACAAAAATAATCTCTATTAAACCGGGAACTCAATCCGGTGACCGCTACCGCATTCAGGGAGGCGGCATTTCACAAATCAGAGGACATGGCCGTGGAGATTTAATTATCCAGTTGATTGTCGAAACACCTAAAAAATTAAACAAAAAACAAAAAGAACTACTCCACGAACTCGCCGAAATCGATGGCAAACCCGTCAAAGAAACCCTAAAAGGTTTTTTCCAGCGCTTAAAATTTTAAAACCCAAATCACCTTTTTTTGGTTAACCCCACCCCAAACAGATTGTTTTTTTTGTAAAAATCAGCCCGACACACATTCCGATAACCAATTTTTTTCACATTAGCCCCTTTTTACCAATGTTTTAACCTAACTATTTTGTTATTATTATGACCCGTATTTAATGAAGTTTTCGATAAAGGAGACAAAATAGTGATGCACTCATCAACAGGAATATCTCTATGACCGGAAACTCAATTTTGCTTATTGATGACGAGGAAGTTCTTCTGGAAACAGTCAGTGACGACTTAACGGAGGGGGGCTATCGGGTAACTACCGCCGCTTCGGGAGAAGAAGGATTGAAAAGTTTCAAAACCTTCCAGCAAGATTTGGTAATTATTGATTTAAAAATGGAAGGGAAAAATGGCCTGGAGGTTTCCAGAGAAATCAAAAAAATGAATCCGGAAACCCCGATTATGATTTTAACCGGCTACGGTTCCATGCAAACTGCCATTGAAGCACTTCGGCTGAACTTGGAAGATTACGTCCTCAAACCTGTCAACCGGGACGATTTACTTGAAAAAATCCAAACCTGCTTAAATAAAAACAACAACTCACATTCCACCAAACCCAAGCCTACCTTCTCACAAAATATCAAAGTGGAAGATGCAGGACTCACCCGCCGGGAAAAAGAAGTGGTTCAGCTGGCCGCGCAGGGCTACAACGATGATGAAATCGCAAACATGCTGTCCATCAGCGCATTCACCGTCAAGTTCCATCTAAAACGAATTTTCAAAAAACTGGGCATCCACAAACGCGTGGAACTCATCGTCTCTTTAGGAAAGTAAAACTTCTCTTTCCCATTGCATTCTGCAATCACTTCAATTGAAATCAGGAAAGTTTGAGCTTCAGGGAAACTTTAAAGAAATTCGCTGTGAGGCAGGAAGGTGTAACCCATGAGATATTCATCCACCGAACGCGCGGCCTCACGCCCTTCGGCAATCGCCCAGACAACCAGCGATTGACCTCGCGTCATATCCCCCGCTACAAAAACACCATCCACCGTGGTCATCTTTTTATCGTTGCAGGAAACGTTGCCGCGGCCATCCAGCCCGAGACCCAGCTCTTTGACCAGACCTTCATGCACAGGATGCACAAACCCCATCGCCAGCAGAACCAGATCAACATCCAGAATAAACTCGGATCCAGGGACTTCTTCCAGAGGTCGGCGACCGGTTTCTGGATCGGGATCCCCAAATTGAACTTTTACCGCATGCACCTGTTTAACCTGGCCATTGCCGCCTGTGAATTTTTTAGTCAAAATATTATATTGAGTTACCTGTCCCTTTGCTTCTTCATGCGACGAACTGATGCGCAAAGTGGCGGGCCACTGCGGCCAGGGATTGTCCGGTTTTCTTTTAGGAGGAGGTTCATCAAGAAGTTCAAACTGGTACACCTTCCTGGCACCCTGCCTGAGTGAAGTCCCCAGGCAGTCCGACCCCGTATCGCCTCCGCCAATAATAAGCACGTTTTTGTCCTTGGCGGTAAGAGAAATATTTTCTGGAATGCTATCCCCTTCATTACGCTTGTTCTGTTGCGGGAGAAATTCCATGGCGAAATGGATACCATTCAACTCTCGACCCGGCACCGGTAAATCACGAGGTTTTTCTGAACCACAACACAGAATGACTGCGTCATGCTGACCCCGCAATTCGGAAATCGGCACATTATCACCCACATGCGAGTTGGGTCGAAACACCACTCCTTCTGCTTCCATTAAATCGACCCGACGCTTGACGATTCTTTTTTCCAGTTTGAAATGGGGAATGCCGTACATCAGCAGACCGCCGATGCGATCCGCCTTTTCATAAACCGTTACCGTGTGGCCGGCCTGATTCAACTGGTCCGCCGCCGCCAAACCAGCAGGGCCGGAACCAACAATAGCAACTTTTTTCCCCGTTCTTTTTTTCGGAGGATTCGGTTGCATCCAGCCGTTCTCGAAACCCTTTTCCGCAATGACTTCTTCAATATTACGAATGGTTACGGCAGGCTCTGTGATGCCGAGCACACAAGCGCCCTCGCAGGGAGCAGGACAGATGCGCCCTGTAAATTCGGGGAAATTATTGGTATTGAGGAGTAGAGAAAGCGCCTCTTCCCACTTGTTGCGATACACCATATCATTCCAGTCGGGAATGGCGTTACCCAACGGACACCCGGTATTACTCTGACAAAAAGGAACGCCACAGTCCATGCAACGTGCCCCCTGCTGCTGATATTTTTCCAGTGGAAACGGTTGGTAGACCTCCTGCTGGTCCTTTAACCGGTCACTGACCGGGCGAGACAGTGGTGTCTCCCTTGGAATTTCCATGAACCCTTTAACCGCACCCATCAAGCCACCTCTTCCAGCTGTTCTCGTTTCTTTTTACGTTCTTCCAATACCCTGCGGTAATCGGTCGGATACACTTTTACGAATTTAGGAAGGATTGCCTCCCAATTCGCAAGGATTTTTTCGGCCACTGTGCTACCCGTTAACTTCTGATGCTCTGAGATCAGGGTTTTCAACTCAATGATATCCTCTTCCTCTTCCACCGGAAGCAGGTCGACGATACTCTGATTGCAATGGATGGGAAATTTTCCCTCCCGATCCAACACATAGGCGATGCCTCCGCTCATCCCGGCGGCGAAATTTCGCCCTGTTTCGCCGAGTACAACTACCCGGCCACCGGTCATGTATTCGCACCCATGGTCCCCTACCCCTTCCACCACAGTCTGGGCGCCGCTGTTGCGGACGGCAAAACGCTCACCGGCCACTCCCCTGAAAAAAGCCTTCCCGGCAATGGCTCCATACAAGACCACGTTACCGATCAGGATATTCTCTTCGGGAACAATAGGACACTCCCCGGAAGGAGATACAATAACATTCCCCCCCGAAAGCCCCTTGCCGACATAATCATTGGCGTCACCGCTCAAGGTAAAAGTGACCCCCGGAGCCAGAAATGCGCCAAAGCTCTGGCCGGCGGAACCTTTGAAATTAATACGAATCGTATCCTCAGGCAAACCCTCTTCACCGTACCGCTTTGATATCTCATAACTCAACATGGCACCGGTGGCCCGGTCCACGTTACCAATCAGAGTATTCACCTGAACAGGTTTTTGGTTTTTCAAAGCAGGTTGACACTCCTGAATCAGTTTGCGGTCAAGACACGCTTCACCGATATCGCCGCTCAGATCTTGAGTGGAAATATTGCGGATAGCCACATCGGAACTGACCTCCGCCTTGAACAATATCTTTGAAAAGTCCAGCCCCTTTAATTTCCAATGATTCAGAGCTTTATTCATTTCCAGAAGGTCGGCCCGACCGATCATTTCCTCGAATTTGCGAAAACCCAATTCAGCCATCAACTCCCGTACTTCGCGGGCGATAAAACGGAAAAAATTAACCACATACTCCGGCTGGCCAGAAAACTTTTTACGGAGTTCGGGATCCTGTGTCGCGACACCCACCGAACAGGTATTGAGGTGGCACTTGCGCATCATGATACACCCCAGGGTGACCAGGGGTAACGTGGAGAATCCGAACTCGTCTGCACCCAGCATGGCCCCAACCACGACATCGCGTCCGGTTTTCAATTGCCCGTCCACCTGTACCCGGATACGCCCGCGCAGATCATTCATTACCAAAACCTGCTGGGTTTCGGAAAGTCCCAGTTCCCAGGGGAGACCCGCGTATTTGATAGATGTCTGGGGAGACGCACCTGTTCCGCCGTCATGACCGGCAATGAGAACCCCCTCGGCACGCGCCTTGGAAACGCCGGCGGCGATTGTTCCGACTCCCGCTTCGGCCACCAGTTTGACACTTACATCCGCTTGGGGGTTGGCATTATGCAAATCAAAGATCAATTGCTGAAGGTCTTCAATCGAATAAATGTCATGGTGCGGTGGGGGAGATATCAACCCGACCCCTGGAGTGGAATGCCGGATTTTGGCGATATATTCGGATACCTTGTGACCCGGCAGTTGACCGCCCTCACCCGGCTTTGCCCCCTGGGAAATTTTAATTTGCAGTTCATCCGCATTGGCCAGGTAATGACTGCTCACACCAAACCGGCCGGAGGCCACCTGCTTGATCTTGCTTCGGCGCAAATCCCCGTTGGCGTCCGGGGTATATCGAACCGCATCCTCACCGCCCTCGCCGGTATTGCTCTTACCACCCAACCGGTTCATGGCGATCGCCAGCGTTTCATGCGCCTCGCGGGAAATCGACCCGATAGACATCGCCCCGGTACAAAATCGTTTCGTGATTTCTTCAACCGGTTCCACCTCTTCAATAGGAACCGGCTCGCGATTTTTGAACCGGAACAATCCGCGCAAAGTACAGTCGCGGGTATTTTGATCATCACTGATCTGGGAAAACTTTTTAAATAAAGAGTAATCTCCCGATCGGGTTGCGTGTTGCAACATGGCCACCAGATTGGGATTGATCATGTGCTTTTCATGGCCGCGCCGCCAATGGTAATTCCCTCCTGGATCCAGAGCCGGGCGAATGATTTTTGAACGCTCAAAAGCATTTCTATGGCGTTCCAGCGTTTCCCTGGCTATGACATTCAAGTCGACACCACTGATGCGAGAGGCCGTGCCGGTAAAATACCGGGAAACCACTGAATCGTTGAGACCGACCGCTTCAAATATCTGAGCCCCCCGGTAGCTCTGAATGGTGGAAATTCCCATTTTCGCAATAATTTTGTACAAACCCTTGCGCGTGGCTTTGACAAAGTTGTGAACACCCTTTTCAATGTCCATTTCCTTCACATAATAGCCATCGCGGATAATCTGTTCGGTCGTTTCGTAAGCCAGGTAAGGGAAAATGCCTCCCGCGCCATAACCGATCAATAATGCAAAATGCATCATTTCCCGGGCCTCCCCGGTTTCCACAACCAGGCCGACACGGGTACGAGTCTTCTCCCTCAGTAAATGATGATGTACCGCCGCGGTCGCCAACAAACTGGGAATGGCGGCATGGTTCTCATCAATACCCCGGTCCGACAGGATTAAAATGGCAGCATCATCCGCGATCGCCTCAGATGCCTGGTCACATAACTTCTCAAGAGCCTTTTCCATTCCTTCTTCCCCTTCTGCAACCGGGAATAACATGGAAAGAGTGACAGGCTTCAGGTCTTTCTCGTTCAGCGATTTGATTTTTTGAAACTCTACCGGAGTCAGCAACGGAGTCTGCAGTTTCAATTTCCGGCAATGCTCAGGAGTTTCTGCCAACAGGTTGCGCTCCTTACCCAGAGTAACTTCCATAGACATCACGAGTTCCTCGCGGATCGAGTCAATGGCAGGATTGGTCACTTGCGCAAACAACTGTTTGAAGTAATTAAACAGCATCTGCGGTTTCTCCGAGCGAACCGCTAATGGAGTATCGTTCCCCATGGAGCCAGTGGCCTCCTGAGCGGTACCGATCATGGGAGCCAGAACGATTTTCAGGTCCTCGGCCGTATAACCAAAAGCAATCTGCTGAGTCAACCGATCCTTTATCTTTTCGGGGCGGGAACCGGGATCGGACAGGTCTTCGATATTTACTTGCTGGTCTTTAACCCACTGACCATAGGGCTTCTGGTTGGCCAACTGGGATTTGATCTCCTGGTCTGCAACTATCCGGCCCTCTTTTAGATCCACAAAAAACATTTTTCCGGGCTGGAGGCGTCCCTTCTTAATGATTCTCGACTCCTCGATGGGTAAAACCCCAACTTCTGAAGCCATGACCACCAGATCGTCACTCGTCACAATGTAACGGGAAGGCCGCAAACCATTGCGGTCAAGAACAGCGCCAATCACATCGCCGTCGGTAAACGTGATGGATGCCGGACCGTCCCAAGGTTCCATCATCGAGGCGTGGTATTCAAAGAATCCTCGCTTGTCGTCGCTCATGGTTTCATGGCCGCTCCAAGGCTCGGGAATCATCATCATTACGGCATGCGGCAGGGATCGTCCAGTCTCAACCAGGAACTCCAGCGCCTGATCGAAGTCGGCAGAATCGCTGCCCCCCGGCGGGATGACCGGCAGGGTCTTCTTCACATCATCGAACATATCGCATTCGAACATGGCTTCCCGCGCCGCCATCCAGTTCTTGTTGCCCCGGATGGTATTGATCTCACCATTATGGGCGATCATACGCATGGGCTGGGCTCGCCCCCAGGAAGGAAAGGTATTGGTGCTGTAACGTGAATGAACCAGCGCCAGGCCCGATTTCATGCGCGGGTCCTGGATATCCAGGAAATATTTCTCTACCTGGGGGGCCATCAGTTGACCTTTGTAGACAAATGTTTTACTGGACAGACTGCAGATGTAATAAGACTCGTAAAGCTCCCCAAGACCCGAGGCACGGATGGCTTGCCCAGCCTGCTTTCGGACTACGTAAAGTTTGCGTTCGAATTTCCCCTGATCCTGGATACTCCCGGCCCCAATGAAAATCTGACGTATATCCGGTTCCACCTGGCGGGAAACTTCACCAATTTGAGTATTATCTACCGGGACCTTGCGCCATCCGAGCATTTCCAGCCCTTCCCGGGCTGTCACCTGTTCGAATATCTCCATCAATTGTTGGCCCCGCTCATCTTTAGGCAAAAATACGAGACCCGTCCCATATTTACCTTCTGCAGGCAGGGATATTCCGGTTTTTTCACATTGAGCCCTAAAAAGCTCATGGGGGATCTGGATCAAAATCCCTGCCCCATCACCGGTTAAGGGATCGGCCCCTACCGCTCCTCTGTGCTCCAGGCGGTTTAATAATTCTAAACCCTGCCGGATAATATCATGCGACTTATCCCCCTTCATATGGGCGATAAAACCAACTCCACAGTTATCTTTCTCGTGGACAGGGTCGTAAAGTCCCTGCTTCTTGGGATATTGTTCTATATTCATTTTTTTATTGGTTGATTACAGGATCATGAAATTCTATAGAGATTTCGGCCAAAATCAAGGCCTGTCTGATTATTCTCCAGAACAACAATAAAAGCAAATAGTGTGCCAGACAAACAAACCCTTTTATCTCAATGGATTAATCTAATAAAACAAAAACTATGTTTCTTTTGTATACTAATTTATATAAACTTTTTACTCATTTTCAGGATGAATTAAGAGATTGCATGTTTTTCAGGATTTCAAGGCAACCATTTGATTTTAATATATTTTACATACACGTTCTGGTAAAAAGGTTAAAGGTCGGTTATGAACGGACACACCCCATACAGCCAGCCGTTCTACCTTGGTTGATCAAATTTCAATTGCGATGGCCCAGGGCTCCCTCGCTTGGTGTGACCCCTTAGTTAATTGAGCAACCCTTTCTGTGATTCGGAGGTTCATTATGATTGTCGGCGAAGTCATGTCGAAAAAATTGATTACAATCAAGAAGTCAGATTCCTTGAAAAAGGCACAGGACCTCATGGTTGAAAAATCCATTCGCCATTTACCGGTAATGGACGGAACGGAACTCCTGGGAATCATCACAGAAAGCGATATCCGTTCCGCTTTTATAATAGGCAAAGGCTCCAAAACCCCTTCGGGTAAAATTATTGCCTTGAACCCCTCCAAAATGAAAGTTTCTGATTACATGACCCGCGATCCGATGGTGGTGGTACCGGAAACCCATATCGAAGATGCGGCATTGATCATCTACAAGTACAAAATCGGCGCCTTACCGGTGATAAAGCGCAACAAATTGGTGGGCATAATCTCCATCATGGATATTCTGGGAATTTTCGTGGACTTGATGGGGATTATTCATTCCAGCTCTCGCGTGGACGTGGTGATGGACAAAAATCCCAAGAATTTTGAAAAGGTTTCCAACATCATTCACAAGGAAAATCTGAATATCATCAGTGTCGGTATGGCGCCCCATGGAGCAGGAGGCCAAAAACAGGTCTATTTTTTTCGTCTGGATTTGTGCGATACCAAAAATGTCGTCGAAAAAATAGAAAACGCCGGATTTAAAGTTATAAGCGCCATCAACTAATTGCATTTGAATTCATTTTCTGACAACCGAAACCCAGAACCGGGGGCATTTTTTCATGTCAGACAATCAAGTAATCATATTCGACACCACCTTGAGAGACGGTGGTCAGTGCCGGGGCAACCCGCTCACTCCTGAGGAAAAACTTAAGGCCGCACACCAGTTGGCGCAACTGAAAGTGGATGTGATCGAAGCCGGATTTCCCGCCGCGTCAAAGGCCGATTATGAATCGTTGAAAATGCTCGCCGGTGAAATCAAGAAAGTCACGTTAGCGGGGCTGGCGCGTGCTTCGGAAAAGGATATTGAACAGGCCGCACGGGCCCTGGAAAAGTCGGATTCGGCCAGAATTCACATTTTCATTTCCACATCTAAAGTGAAGTCTGAAAGCGCAACTAAGGCAGATATAGAGGATGTCATAAATAAATCGGTTAAGGCCGTTGAGGGTGCCCGTAAATATTTCCAGGATATTGAATTTTCACCTCATAACGCCACTCTGCTGGAGGAATCATTCCTTGTGGATATGAGTCGGGCCGTTATTGCCGCAGGAGCGACAACTCTCAATATTTCCGACACGGTGGGATACGCGGTCCCAGATCAATTCGGAAACCTGATCCGATCCCTCCGCAAGCAGATCCCGAATATCGACCAGGCAGTTCTCAGCGTGCATTGCCACAACGATCTTGGTATGGCCGTGGCCAATTCCCTCGCCGCCATCCAGGCCGGGGCCCGGCAGGTCGAATGCACGGTCAACGGCATTGGCGAACGGGCGGGCAACGCCGCAATGGAGGAAATCGTCATGGCTCTTCGTACCCGGAAGGACGTTTTCGGGGTGAATTGCGGCATTGATTCCCGTCAAATAAGGGAAACCAGCCGGATAATCAGCGAAATCACCGGCTATCCTGTTCCCCGCAACAAAGCTATTGTAGGCGCGGAAGCTCTGGATTATGACACCGGAATGTTTCAAAGCGGCTTTTCTAAAACGGAAAGCTATGAGATGATAAAAGCCGAGGATATTGGCTCACAATAACAAATCTGTTTTTTTGGAGGATAGGAACCCGAACCATGCAACCGGAACGACTCATTATATTCGACACCACTTTAAGAGACGGGGAACAGTGCCCTGGCGCCAGCATGAACAACAAGGAAAAGTTGGAAATCGCGCGGCAACTGGCTCTATTGAAAGTGGACGTCATCGAGGCGGGCTTTCCAGTGGCATCTCCGGGCGACTTCGAATCGGTCCAGCAAATCGCGAACGAAATCAAGGGCTCCTCCATAGCGGGTCTTGCCCGCGCGTTGGAAAAAGA
>JAOUPX010000150.1 GCA_029879645.1 Nitrospinota bacterium | reverse complement strand
TCAAAAAGGTAAAGATCAACACCATTATTCGGACCGCCGGAGAAAAAATCGAGGGCAATGTCCACTGCCTGCCTAATATGCGCCTCCTGGATTTAATGAACAGCGATATCGACAAATTCATTCCGGTGTCCGATGCGGCGGTCTATGATGAGGAATCCGGAAAACTTCTTTACCAGGTTCCATTTATGGCAGTGAATAAAAACCATGTCATCGTGATCAGCGAAACCGATCAATCCTCGAACGAAGAGTTCTAGGAGCATCAGCGCCTTCTTCTCCATGAGAGAATAGCGTTCTAAAATACCCTCGAAAACCCCTGCCAGTGAAATAAAATCAGGACATTCCGGTCTTTATATGGTAAGTAAAAGGCTCTCGTGCCTGCTTTACCATTACGAACCGCTGGATGACGAACCGATTTGCCCATGGAAGCCCCAATATCCTCTGGACCGGTATTTACCGAAGATAACTGCCTCAATCTTTATTACGTAAACGAACTGTACGGCAATGTCGCGGAGTGCGTCTCTTCCCGCATGCGCGAGATGTACCAGATCGACGTGCCCATCACTTCCGGGGTGTGGGGAGGAACCTACCTCATCGCCGATCCGCGAGGCAAATCCCTCCGGCGCATCTGGCGGCTCTACTGCATCGTCAACCTGCCTCAGAACACCCCGCTCGACAAACACGAAAACATGGAAAAACTGGTGACCGTCTATTACAAGACGTTCGCCGAAGCGTTCAAGCCCCACGGGCTGAATCTCGATCTCAAAATGTGGGGCGGCCGATTGCCGCACAGCAACAAAGCGCGGCCCACCATCACCATGCATCTGGAAGACGCCAACCGCAAAATCAACTGGCTGAGACCGATTATCGTCTGGAACACCGCGACCTGGGAGCAATCCATCCTTTACGATTCCGTGCGGCTGGTCAAGGAACTCAAGGACAGTCTGGATATCGAACGCGGCCCGGTGCTGACCGATCCCAAAACCATCAAGTACCTGTTACAGGATGTCATCATCACTTACCGTACGCTCGAGAAAGCGCACTCTCCGGATTTTATCGAACATGCCGAACCCCTCATCGCGGATATGACGCAAACTTTCCTGGAAGGATTGTTCGATCCCCTGCAGATACGCGACCTGTATCACAAGATTCTGGAGAACGCCCTGGTGTACGGTTACGAACAGACCCTGGCCGCTCATTACTCCAAATATGGTTTGGATGTGAGCCGGGTGGAAAACTGGCCTGCCGACAAAATCAACTGGGTCCCCGACCAACTGCAGGAAAAACTCATCCCCCCGATCCAGGATATCTTCGCCACCTTCAGGTCCAACCTGGAATCTCAAGAAACTACGGCAAAATAAATCCGGTTTAGAGTGGGTAAGCCTTCTAACCTTCCTGTTGAATTTTTTCAGGCTTGCTGGGAGGAGTTTTTTTGGATTTGATGAGCTTGTAGAGGGTGGGGATGAGGGCGAACAGGCCCAGCAAAGCGAACGCGCCCAATACTTGCGGTGAGGCGATGTCGCTCAGCTGGTTGATGTTCGCCAGGTTGCTCCCGGCGTTGGCATACACAAACGTGCCCGGCAAGGTGCCGAACATCGTTCCGAAAAAGTAAATGGGCAATCGAATCTGCGTCAGGCCGGAAACCAGGTTGATCAGGAAAAACGGAAACAGCGGCACCAGCCGGAGAAACAGCATATAGTTGATGGCATTTTTGGAGAAGCCATCGTTGAACGGTTTGAGCTTCGCGCCGAAATTTTTCTCCACCCAGTCGCGCAGTAAAAACCGCGCCGCCAGAAACGCCAGCGTCGCGCCGATCGTCGCGCCGACGTTGACCACCAGCGTACCGGTCACCGAGCCGAAAATCGCCCCGGCGCACAGCGTTAAAATCGTCGCCCCCGGCAGAGACAACGCCACCGTTACAATGTACACGCCGATGAAGGCCGCGATCATCGCCGCCGCATTGGTTTCATAAAACGTGCGCAGTTGGTCGCGGTTCGATTTCAAACTCTCCAGTGACAGATACTGCCCCAGATCGAACACGAAAAACAACGCCACCGCGATCACAATCACCGACAATAATATGATTTTCTTTTTCATTGTGCCTCTGATAATTCATAAAAGCTCCTTATGGAGCATCGACTAACAGTATAGCATTTACATTTCTTCCTGCTTCCCTGCGCAGACCTGCGTGTCGCTATGAAGCGTCTGCCAGGCAAACCAGAATCCGGCCACGCAAGAGGGTCGTGATTCCGCGTAATTTAAAAACAGCTCTCACAAGAACTCCATAAACTTCATTGATCCTTGAAATTTAGTCGTGCCCCAGGGAAATTCCTTACAGTTGTGACAATCCTGCGAAACAGGCCGGAATAATGGATCGGTCAGCAATCCAGGCGGGAAGAAAGATTTTTGAGGCGATGATAAAACATGTCCTGCATTTC
This sequence comes from Nitrospinota bacterium, assembly GCA_029879645.1. GTDB lineage: Bacteria > Nitrospinota > Nitrospinia > Nitrospinales > Nitrospinaceae > SZUA-226. The sequence continues at coordinate 3,270 of JAOUPX010000150.1, read as the reverse complement.
TTCGCGGATTTTTGAGGACTGGTATTCAATCATACTGCCGCCGTTTTCAATGAAATCGACCTGGGCATTGACCTGCCGGCACGCCTTGGGATTCAGTTTTCCCGTCCCCTCGCCAGCGGCAACCATAAGCCGGCAAAACTTCGCGGCGGCTTTCACAGTATCCACATACTTGGGATTGAGCTTCAACCGCTTTACGTTGATCAGGTAATCGCATATTTTCAGATTCTTCTCGAACTGCTCGAGAGCCTTGGCGTAATCGCCATCTATCACGAACTGGATGCCTTTCATCATCGCCAGACCTTTGTTGCCCACAAAACCGGGCGGCGGGTTCTGGAAATAAAGGCGTTCGTACTCATCCAGCAAAATCAGAGACTGCGAGCGGGCGACATAGGCCGACAGCGGGTCGTCGTTGGGAAGATCGGCGTTATCCGGATTGAGTTGTTCGGAAAGATAGAACCAGGCCAGAGATTTAAGGGCCAGCGGTCGGGACAGTATTTTCTTTTCCAGCGCGGTTTCAAGATGACGCAGACCCACCAGACGCAGGTCGCTGCCGCCCTGCATGATAAAATTGCCCAGCCCGCCCAGCCGCGTGTTGCCGTACCGGTAGACTCCCAATCCCACATGCGCGTCGGCGTGGCCGGGGTCCAGCTCCAGCGCGTCTTCCAGATGGTTGTCCGCCCGCAGGCCGTCGATCAACGCACTCAGCAATTGCCCTTCTCCGTATTCCAGCAGGGCCATGTATCCCTCCGACACCCCGAGAAAATACAAGGCGTCGGCCTGATCCTCCCTGGAAAGTTCCGGATGTTCCAGCAGAGTTTCCGCCAGCGCCTTGGCTTTGCCGCTGTAGTATAGAAAATCATCTTTGACTTTTTTGATCTGGTACTTGCTGGTAAAAGACAGCACATGGGTCAACTCGCCGTTCAACCCGGCCATATAGAAATAGAAACGCATCAGCTCCAGCTGATTGGCAAGGGTTGGAGGCGATGATTCCAACCGTTCTATGCGGCGCTTGAACCGGGGAAACCACGGATCAAAATTATAATACAGGGTGTCAATCAACGCCTGCTCCGCCATTTCCGACACAGGCATGGAATCGAATGATGCTTCAGTTTTCTTGTCAATGGGAGCCGCTCCGGAAACAACCAGTGCGAGTAATAACAATACGGCAAGAACCGGCATTCTTCCAGCGCGGGATAGGGTTTTGTGGGAAGGATTAGACATTAAACCGGTTGCGTAGCCATCAGTTCCCGGACGCGCGAAACTTTCTGGTAATCCTTGAGTTTGGCATACAACTTCTCGGCTTTCCTTAAATGAAGCATGGACCGCTCGGAATCCTCCAGCTCAGAATGATACAGACTGCCCAGGAGAAAATGGGCGTCGGCGAAATCGGGGCGAATACGAACCGTCTCCTGAAACTCATCCCGCGCCAACTCCAGACGCTTCGAATCATAATACGCCAACCCCAGTGAAAACCGGGCATGCACCGAATCGGGTGCCAGTGAAACGGCCTTTTCGAGAATGGAAAGCGATTCCTGAACCTTGCCCATCATGCGCATCGCCGTTCCCAGGTAATAAAAAATATTGTAATCATTGGGAGCCAGATGAGCCGAGTCTTCCAGCAGATCCACCGCCTCCTGGAAATCGCCGCGGCGGATATACGACGCTCCCAAAGCAATGTGAGCGTGAACAAAATCGGGTTTCAACCGCACCGCATGTTTCAGGGCGCCGATGGCGCTATCAATCCGGGGTTGGCCCATGTCCTCGAGACTGCCGTAGGCGATCCCGATGTTGTAATACGCATCGACATAATTCGGATGAAAGGCCAGGGATTTTTTATAGGCGTCGACGGCACTCTGATACAACCCCAGCTGTTGCAGGCGCAACCCTTCTTTCAACCAGCTCTCCGCTGCCTGCTCCTTGTCGTCAATCTCTTCTACAGGGGTGTACAACTGGTGTGCCAGTACCGCCCGTTCCAGCTCATCGGCCTGGGTGTAAAGCGACTCTGCCGTCTCCAGATATTTGAGGGCGCGTTTGGGATTGCGCAGTTTTTTGAGATGCAGAGCGCCGAGTTGATAATACGCGTCTGAAAAATTCTCGTCCAATCTCACCGCATTCTTGAACGCCGAACGCGCGTTGGCATTCCATTCAAAATCCAGGTAGGCCATCCCCAGCAGGTAATAGGCCTGAGACAGGCACCGCACCTTCTCACCCTCTTCCTTCTCACCCAGGCCGTCCGGATCCTGATAGCGTCCCAGGTTGTCCGAGGCAAACGTCAACCAGTGGTCGGCCACCGCGAAATCCTGATTGATCGCCACGCCCTGCTTTATGGCAGCGTAGGCTTTGCTCTCTTTACCCAGCATCCAGTAGGCCAGCGCCAGATCGTAATACACCTGCGGATAGTCTGGTTTGATTTTGATGGCCTTGCGGTAATAATCCACCTCCATCTTGTATTTGCCCATGCTTCCGCACACGTAACCTAGCAGGTGATACACCGGGTAGGCTTCCGGTTCCGCTTCCAGAATTTCCGAAAACACGCCGAGCGCCCCCAGGTAATGACCCCGCACGCAGAATGTCGCGCCCTCATAAAACCGGTCGTCATCCTGCCAATCGTAAGGCATCAGATCGCGCACCGTATCCACCAACCGCCGAACCACGGGATCGGACGTCTGCAGGCGCGCGAATTTCTCCATCATCTCCGGGTACTTCTGGCGGATCTCCTCCCCCAGAGTCGACAACGCCTCGTCACCCGTCGAAAATACAAACTGACTGTTTTCGTCCTTACGTCGTTTCATCCCTAAATCCGGAAGTTGTTTAACAGCTATAACCGGAATTATATGTGGTTCCACAAACCTTTTAAAGGGGTTTATGGCCACTTTTCTATATATATAAAAACAACGGATTCCTGGGTGGTTAAGGACGTTGGCAGGGTTTGTGGCAGACGGTTTTGTCGTCGACGCAGATGAGGTCGTCGGCAACGCGTTCGGCCTGTTCGACGTTGTGCGTCACCAGCACGATGGTGTGGCGGTCTTTCAGGGACAGAATCAAATCTTCAATGGCCTTCGAGGATTTGGGATCGAGCGCGGAGGTGGGTTCGTCCATCAGCAGGATTTCGGGATCGACCGCCAGGGTGCGCGCCATGGCCAGCCGCTGTTGCTGGCCCTGCGACAGGGTATGCGCCGGATCACCTAAACGGTTCTTCACTTCATCCCACAAAAACGCATCGCGCAGGGCCTGCTCGGACTTTTCGGAGAAATCCCTGCCATTTCGGGA
>JAOUPX010000149.1 GCA_029879645.1 Nitrospinota bacterium | reverse complement strand
CGTCCTGGCGGTTGCCATGGCAACTATCATTGGTTCATTTACTCCATTACTTTTCCTGAAACTGAAAATTGATCCAGCCATCAGTACAGGCCCGGTAGTTACGGTGGTGAACGATATTATCGGACTCATAATTTATCTTTATACAGCAACAAGAGTTTTTTCAATGCTATAAGACACCCAGCCCTTGCGCTTTTTATAAAGCCTCAAAACCTCCTTGCATCTATTGCAAACTTTACTATAATCTAATGTTAGATGGATCTTCGTTTTGCATGGTATCGGTTCTTCCTTGAGTGTTCTCTCATCCCCAAGCGCTGAATTTACTGATTCGGGCAAATTCGACCATGAAATCCTCGATAAAAATATTAATTATCCTAAACTTGGCCTTTAGCCTTAGCAGTTGGCCTGCCTTTGGTTCTACATCGCAAATTTCTCAATCAGAGACAGAGTATTCATTTGAATCGGTCGCGCAGGCTCCACTTTTGAAATGGCCACGGGGCAGTTTGATATTCCCGGAAATGAATAATCCTGTCAAAATGGATGAGGTTTTTCTATTTGAAGAATTTTTAACAACGGAACCCGAACGCTATACCCTTCACCACCATTACGGTTCTCAATTTTTCTCCAGGAAAATGTTTAATCAGGCTAAAGAAGAATATCTATTGGCTCTCGCATTGCAAGCCGGCAATTCCGATATTCATAACCGATTAGGTATGATTTATCTCAAATCCAAAGATTATCGCGGGGCGGAAACAGCCTATCGCAATGCCTTAAAGCTTACTCCTGGTTACGCGCCGGCGGTTGCCAAACTGGCAATCTGTTTGACAGCCCAAAAAAAGTATTCACTGGCTGAGAAAAAATTCAGGCAAGCCATCAAGGCTGATCCCTCAAACGCGAACTACCATCTTGACCTGGGTCATCTTTACTATTATTTGACGAAAAACTATCGAGGAGCGCTAAATTCCTACCGCAGGGCTTTAAAGCTGGATCCCGGATTACAGGAAGCCCGCAATAATCTGCAGGACATAAAGCAGAAGTTTAAGAAATGGAAAAACCAGGAAAGCGATTTCAATAATTCATGGGGAAGCGATTTTGATTACAATGGATCTGCGGATTCCAAACAAGCGGAAAGTCAATTACACTCTCCGGAAGAAAGTAATATTGCGGGAGCATGGGAAGAGCAAAACACCCAGCGACCGCTTTTTTAAGTTTCACATCAGCTGATGAGGATCACCCTTCCTCAACTTCCTCAATTTCTATGATGGGTGTGTCAACTTCGATATACTCCCCTTCATTAACATAGATTTCCTTCACAACACCCTCATACTCCGATACCAGCGTATAGTAACCTTCTGCGACAATTTCAGCCACCGGCATACCTACCTTAACGGTATCTCCAATATTAACAAGAAACTCATCCACTTTACCTGATGTCATGGTCGCATACATAGGGGCCATGGTGATATAAGCCATACACTGTTCCTCCAGATTTTATTCTCGGCGGTAGTTCCTGATTCACTACAAAACATATTGAATCAAGATCTTCCATAATTACTATGATATTATATTGAAATTAAAATCTTCATCAGGAAATATCATGAAAGTTAAAGTCGGAGATTGCTTGTTCGAACCCTTATCCCGAAATAATGGGGAAGTCACACGCATCATCAACCACCCAAATGGGAAGCTGGTGACGGTTCGTTGGCGGGTGGACGACCACCTCCCGCACGATACGGAGCATTTTTACAATAAACTGCTGAAAAGCATCAAGAAAGGAGAAATCGAATACAGCCCCGGCCCTGAACATGATGCCAACACCGGTACGGATTGATTTCCGTAAAGACTCCTTCCCTTTACCTCTACCAGCTGATTATTTACTATTGGCGGTAAAGCGTATGACTCGGGCGTCCTGCCAGAATATTTTCCTTGCCCCAATCCACAACACCGGCGAATTTATCGGAATTAATGAAAGCCTTATAAGCTTCTTCCGAACTCCAGTCCGACACAATGAGATATGAATGGGAATCATTTACATCTTTATACAAGTTGGATTGGGTATGACCATCCATTTCATTCATTACCTTTATCACGCTTTTAAATGCATTTTCAAAAACCTCTTCTTTTCCTGGAATAATTTTATAATTCATACCTATGGTAACCATTATTAATTCCTTTATTTTTATTCATTATTAAAATAATAATCGACAAAGAATCAAGCCATATCCTAAGGCAACAAATTGAAACTTTCCAGAGCGCATTTGGCAGCCGCCTGTTCACTTTCTTTTTTGCTTTTACCAGAGCCTTTTCCCCGTACCTCAGCTTGAATCAGGACCGCTACTTCAAACTCTTTGGCATGATCCGGTCCCGTTTCATTCACAACCCTGTAATTGGGAATACAGTTAAAATGAGTCTGAGTGTATTCCTGCAAATCGCTTTTGTAATCGCGATACCGTGAAGTTTCGGTGTATTTTATAATTTCCTTTTTAAGCACAGGGAGATAAATCTCCAGCGCTTTTTCCATATTGCTGTCGGAATAGACGGCTCCTGCCACCGCTTCATAGGCATTGGCCAATAATGAATTTTTTTCACGCCCTCCGGAGGCCTCCTCCCCTTTCCCCAAAAGCAGGTATTTCCCAAGATCAATTTGACGGGCCAAATCAGCCAGGCATGTCTCATTCACCACAGCCGCACGGATTTTGGATAATGTTCCTTCTGCAAAATCAGGGTAGGCTTTAATCATATAACCACTGACAATTAAATCAAGAACTGAATCGCCCAGAAACTCAAAGCGCTCATTATCTTTTAAAGGTTGGGAGTTTTCATTTACGTAGGATTTGTGGGTCAGAGCTTTATTAAGTAACTGGATATTCTGGAAGGTATAGCCTATTTCCTTCTCAAGGAGGGCGAGATCTTGAATTCGTTCCTGGGGGAGCATTGAGGCCAATTCGTCAACCGATCATTTCCTTGAAAATTATGACTCCGTTGGTACCGCCGAATCCAAAGGAATTCGACAGGGCGGCTGTCACCTTTTTCTCCCGAACCTGGTTGGGAACATAATCCAGATCGCAATCCGGATCCGGTGTCGTGTAGTTTATGGTCGGGGGAATAACGCCGTGATGAATAGCCAGTACCGAATAAATCGCTTCCACCCCTCCTGCGGCACCCAGGAGGTGTCCGGTCATGGATTTGGTAGAACTGACGGCCATTTTGTAGGCGTGATCGCCGAATACTTTTTTTATTGCGGCTGTTTCTGTCGTATCAGCTCCCGTTGATGTACCATGGGCATTGATATAGCTGATATCCTCTTTATTCATTTTTGAGCTTTTGAGCGCCAGTTCCATGCATCGTGCGGCGCCTTCTCCACCGGGTGAAGGGGCGGTAATGTGATGGGCGTCTCCATTAAGAGCATATCCGCCCACTTCAGCATAAATCTTCGCGCCTCTTCTTTTGGCATTTTCTATTTCTTCCAAGATAACCACACCGCAACCCTCTCCCATAACAAAACCGTCCCGATCCTTATCAAACGGACGGCTGGCTCCTTCCGGGTCATCATTACGGGTGGAGAGCGCTTTAGCTGCGGCAAATCCCCCAATAGCCAGGGGAGTGATGACCGATTCGGTTCCTCCTGCAATCATGACATCAGCCACGCCATCACGAATCATATGATAGGCGTCTCCGATAGCATGAGTTCCCGTAGCACAGGCCGTTGCGACGCAGGTATTCGGTCCTTTTGCACCTAATAAAATAGACACCTGACCGGAAGCCAAGTTGGGAATGAGCATGGGAATGAAGAAAGGGGTAATTTTCTTGACGCCTTTATCCAAGTATATCTTATGATACTTTTCAATGGCAGGCAGACCGCATAATCCCACTCCCACCAAAACCCCGACTCTTTCGGCATTGGCATCGGTGATCTCGAAACCGGCATCTTCCAAAGCCATTTGGCCGCAGGCAACGGCGTAATGGATAAAGGTATCCATTTTCTTTATTTCTTTATGGTCGATGTAATCTTCAGGCTGGAATCCGTGAACTTCACCGGCAATTTTGACGGGAAAATCGTCATGAACTTCAAACTTGGAAATAAGCCCAATGCCAGATTTCCCCGAGCATACAGCCTCCCAGTTCTTTTTCACACCTATCCCCAATGGGGAAAGCATACCCAGTCCTGTAACGACCACTCTTCTTGACATAAAACTCCCCGGATGGGTTACAAATTAATTCGTGTTCTTGTTGATATAATCGATGGCGTTTTCTACCGTAACAATTTTTTCAGCATCTTCATCGGGGATCTCGATCTCGAAAGCCTCTTCCAAAGCCATGACCAATTCCACAATATCCAGTGAATCGGCTCCCAAATCGTCGATAAACGCAGCCGTTCCCGTTACCTGTTTTTCGTCCACACCCAACTGATCTACAATAATTTCTTTTACTTTATCTTCCACAGACATAGTTTCAAAGCTCCTAAAAAATTTTCACATTAACATCCCACCATTAACACTCAAAACCTGGCCGGTGATATAACTGGCCCGATCCGAAACCAGAAAAGAAATACAATTTGCTATATCATCGGGCAGACCCAGACGAGCCAGTGGAATTTGCTCAATGAGCCGTTCTCGAACCTTTTCATCCAATACCTGGGTCATGGCGGTGTCAATAAAACCCGGTGCAACAGCGTTAACCCTGATTCCCCGTGAAGCCACCTCCCTGGCGGTAGTCTTGGTGAGGCCAATCAATCCCGCTTTAGATGCCGAGTAATTGGCCTGCCCTGCATTACCCATCAAGCCCACAATCGAAGCAACGTTGACGATGGACCCGCTCTTTTGCTTCATCATTTGTTTGACCGCCTGCTGACTGCAAAGGAAAGCACCTTTGAGGTTGATAGCCAACACCAGATCCCAGTCGGATTCCTTCATCCGCATTATCAAACCATCGCGGGTTATCCCGGCGTTATTCACCAGGATATCTATCAGTTTAAATTCTTTGGAGATAGAATCAAAACATTTTTGAACAGCTTCCGCATTGGTTACATTCAATTCTACCGCTGAGGCGGAATAGCCATTTCCTTTAATTTCATCCGCTGACTTCTCAGCCCCTTCCAGGTTCACATCACCTAGAATCACATGGGCCCCCTGACGCGCCAGCTCCTCTCCTACGATTTTTCCTATTCCCTGCGCCCCACCGGTCACCAGTGCGACTTTCTCTTTCAGCTCCATCGAATCTCCCTTTTCGATAAATTATCCCTTTAAAGCCAATACAGTTTGCTCCAAGGAAGCCGGGTCCCCAACCTGATAACAAGCCACATTTTTATTAAAACGCCTCATCAAGCCGGACAACACTTTGCCGGAACCGATTTCGACCATTGCCTCGATTCCCTGATCCACCATGTATTGCATTGTATCCAACCATCGTACGGGAGAACATACCTGTTCAACCAGAGCCGCGCGCGCCTCACTCCCTTGGGTTACAGGCTGGGCTTTAACATTGGAAATGACCGGAGTTTTTAAATCCTGAAATGTTGTTTGCTCCAATTCCTTTTGAAGTTTGATTTCTGCCGGCTTCATCAAAGAGCAGTGAAAAGGAGCACTGACTGGCAGGATTACTGACTTTTTGGCCCCCGCCTGTTTGGCGTTTTCAGAAACGGCTTCCACCAATTCCTTGTGACCCGCAATGACTATTTGTTCAGGACTATTTAGATTGGCCGGTTGAACGACTTTACCGTTCGCG
>JAOUPX010000148.1 GCA_029879645.1 Nitrospinota bacterium | reverse complement strand
GCAGAAACTGCTGACCCTGCCCGGCAACAAATATGAGTTTACCCAGCCCATTCAAATGCGGTTCAACGAATTGATCGCCGGGGTGCGAAGCGATGTCGCCGTTAAAGTGTTTGGAGACGATCTCGATGTTCTTCTTGAAGAGGCGGAGCGGGTATCCAGCGTGCTGGCCACGGTCCCCGGAGCCACCGACGTCCGCGTAGAACAGGTGACGGGACTGCCGGTGCTGACCATTCAACTCGACCGGGAGGAAATGGCGCGGCTGGGCCTCAATGTATCGGATGTGCAGGATGTCATCGCCATCGCCATCGGGGGCAAGCAGGCGGGCCAGGTGTTTCAGGGCGACCGGCGGTTTGATCTGATCGTCCGCTTACCGGATGAAACCCGGAAGAATATCGCCTTGCTCAAGCGCATCCCCCTGCCCTATCCCGAAGGCCTTAAGGGGACGGTTCGCCCGGCCGCAGGACCCGCCACGGCTCCGGGCCAGCCGCTGCCGGCATTTATTACGCTGGGAACCGTGGCCGATTTCAAAGTCATCAAAGGCCCCAACCAGATCAGCCGTGAAAACGGCAAACGCCGCGTGGTGGTGACGGCGAACGTGCGGGGGCGCGACCTGGGATCGTTTGTCGAGCAGGCGCAGGAATTGATTCAACGCAAGCTGTCCTTCCCCTCCGGTTACTGGATTTCGTGGGGCGGCACCTTTGAGCATTTGATTTCCGCTACCCAGCGATTGTATGTCGTTGTTCCCGTAGCGCTGCTGCTGATCTTCATGATGCTGTTCGCGGCGTTCGGCTCCACCACACAGGCGTTAATCATTTTTACCGGTGTGCCTCTGTCGTGGACCGGCGGCATCGTTTCATTGTGGATGCGCGGCATTCCCCTCTCGATTTCAGCGGCGGTGGGATTCATTGCCCTGTCCGGGGTGGCGGTGTTGAACGGCGTGGTGATGATTTCATTCATCAACAAACTGCGCGAGGAAGGAATGGATTTAAATCCGGCGGTGGTGGAAGGATCGCTCACACGCCTGCGCCCGGTATTGATGACGGCGCTGGTCGCATCGCTCGGATTTCTGCCGATGGCACTGGCGACCGGTACCGGCGCGGAAGTGCAACGTCCCCTGGCAACGGTGGTGATCGGCGGCATCCTCTCGTCCACCGCTCTCACTCTTTTCGTATTACCTGCCCTGTACCAGGCCTTCCACAAATCCAAAAATTATTAAATATTCAGGAAGAAGCTTTTTCAGCGTATTCGAACATGCGTTCGACGCAACGGAGGGCGTTTTGCCGGACTTCGGGGGACAACTCGATGACCTGATCCGGGCGCGGGTTTTCCAATGCCTGAAGGATGTCCTGCAATGAATTGCTTTTCATGTATTTACACATGGTGCAGGTGCCGACAAAGCGTTTGTCGGGAAACTCTGATTGCAAAATACCGGTCAACCCGCATTCGGTAAGCAGGAAAAACGTATCGCAACTGGACGCGCGAACGTGGTCGAGCATATTGGTGGTGCTTCCCACATAGTCCGCCTTCTTCACCACTTCCGGCTGGCATTCCGGATGCACCAGCACGTCGACGCCCGGATTATTGCCGCGGATAAAATCGATGGCGTCCGGCGCGTATTCTTCATGCACGTAACAGGTGCCGTCGTACCAGGAAATATTTTTTTTGACTCCCTTATCCTGCAAATACTGAATCACGTTCATCGCCATCAGTTTGTCGGGAAGAAAATATATATTATCGTTATCGATGGCTTCCACGATGCGATACACGTTGGAAGATGTCACGCACACATCACACAAGGCCTTCACTTCGGCGGTGGTGTTGATGTAGCAGACAAAAGTGTGGCCGGGATACTCCCGGCGCAAACGCTTGACATCCTCCGGAGTGATGCCGTCGGCCAGCGAACAGCCTCCGTCGGGATTGGGATCGATCACCGTTTTATCCGGGTTTAATATTTTCGCGGTCTCCGCCATGAAGCGCACGGCGGGAAACACGATAACCTCGGCGGACGAATCGCGCGCGGTCTTTGCCAGACCATAGGAATCGCCGGTATGATCCGCCACTCCGTACAAAATTTCCGGCGCGACATAATTGTGCGCCAGGATAATGGCATTCTTTTCGCGTTTGAGTTCCTCGATCCGGTCAATCAGGGGATGAATCCGCCGGCAATGCTCGAGGGTAAACTCGCACAGGGGACTGCCGACCTTGATCGGCTTCAGTTTTTCATACAATTGTTCGACTGTGATCATGTGATTAACCCGGAGGCCACTTCATGGGCCGTCCGCCCAGCATGTGAAAATGAATATGAAAGACCGACTGTCCTGCACCGGAACCGCAATTGACAACCACGCGGAAACCCGACATTTCCAGATCGTTCTCTTCAGCCAATTTTTTAGCAACAGTAAATACCGATCCCATCAATTCCTTATCTCTGCCTTCTATATCCATCAGGGTCGGAATATGTTTTCTGGGAATAATCAGAAAATGGATCGGGGCCTGCGGGTTGATGTCCCGTATAGCCACAACGTTCTCATCCTTGTAAACCGTATCGGAGTCTTCCTTGCCGCCGGCAATTTTGCAAAACAGACAATTCTCCACAGCTGCCTCCTTCAAAACCAAATGAAAACCATCATCTCTATTTTCTTTAATAATACCCCTGACCCCAAATGAATCCAACCCCCAATTCCACCAAAGGGATGCACAAAATAATTACTGAGGCGGGAAAACCTGATCGGTTTACGGATGGATATTACCGGAAATATTTTTTGCCTTCGAAGGGATCCTGTAAATCCATATTGCGCAGGTAGGCCTGAATATCTTTCTTATAGGAAAGAAAGGGATCCAGCATGAGGAAAGGCTCTTCCTTATTTAGGCGAAACCCGATCCAGTCGATCAAATATCCGGTTTGGCATTCCAGCAGGGTTTTAACCAGTTCGCCGCGTCCGTCCGCACGGGTTCCCTTGGGCGCATTGGACTGCGCGAAACGGATGGCTTCGTTGGAAGTTTTACGGTGGGCATCGCCGGTTTCTTCAAGGCCCCAATAAAGACCATGTTTTTTATTGAGATTATGAAATTCCAGATCGAGACTCTTGATCCAGGGATCCTGCCATCCCAGGTTTTCCGATTTCATGAACTCGGTCAGCATCCAGTATTTACTGGCCCAGTCCACCCGCCCAATGAGCGCCTCCGGTCCCTTGGGCATATCCGCCAGCACGGATTCCCAGGCGGACAGCACCCAGTCGGTATCGCTGGAAGAACCCGCCAGGTATTTCTTCGCGGCCTCCATGATGTTCCACTGCAGTTCCAGGGCGGTGGTCGGTTTTCCGTCGCGCAGGGCAATCTCCCATTTGAATTCCGGATCGCGGGAAATATCTCGCATGGCCTCGACTGAATTGGAAAGAATCCATTCCGGGTTGGCGACGCCCAGCTCAATCAACTCCATCATCAGGGAGGTGGTGCCCATCTTGAGGGCGCAGGCGAATTCGCTCATGTTGGAATCACCCACCAGCAGATGAATGCGCCGGTACTTGCTGGGATCGGACAGCGGTTCGTCGCGGGTGTTGACGATGGCGCGGTTGTACTGCACCCAGCGGTAAAATTCGTTGGGAATGTGATCGGCGCGCTGGGAAATCTGAAAGTCGACTTCTTCCTCGTCCTTGCGCGCCTGATGGATATCGTCCCAATCGCGGAAGGGTTGCGGATTGCAGGCACCGGTGCGTCCCGCTCCGGCATAAATCTGCCGGGTCACCAGAAACGACGCCAGGAGACGCAGATTTTCGCGGTTGTCGAATTGAAAGGCGCGGCTGACCAGATAATTTTCGTGGCACCCGAAGGTGGCGTTGGTTTCCAGGTCGACGTTGTTCTTGATAAACGCCACCTGCTCCGCCCAACCCAATTCCTCCAGGGCATTCTGAACAATTTCATCCCCCGCGCGGTCGAAGGTCACCAGGTCTACCAGATTGGAACACTCCGGCGAAGCGTATTCAAGATGGCCCATGTCCAGATAAATCCGGCCGCCGTTGGAGAGGAACCCGCCGTTGCCGGGAGGCTCGTCGTTGGCACGGTAATGCAGATCGAGCACACCCTGCTTCTGGTCGAATATATGGTTTTTGATGCGAACCGCGACATCAATCGGGCCGTATTTGAAGTCCTCTTCTTTAATCAGGAGGCCGTACTCCGTTTCGATGCCGAAAATTCTTCGCTTCATTGTTATTTCGCCGCCGCTTTTAAAGGTTCAATTTCATCGGGAGTCAGCACCCGGTACAACGCTTTGCGTTCCGTTTCGACGGAAAGCACCGCGGCTTCCAGCGTCCATTGATCGAACGCATCCGCCAGGGTCACCGGCTGATCTTCTTCATCTTCTCCTTCGGAAGTGCCTTGTTTCTTGCCCTCTTCCCACAGGCGGCACGCTTCCTTCAGAGCCTTGTCCAGGGGAAGCGAGGCGAAATCCGTCTTCTCGATTTGCTTTTGAATCCAATCTGTTTCCTTGTCGTCTCCGGAGATCACCACACCTTTTCTGAACATTTCCCAGTGCCCGTCGTAATTGAGCCGGAAGAACAGAGGCCGGTTGTCGAAATCGATTTCAGCGAACAGCAGTTTGACCAGGTACGGCGCCCGCATCACTTCTTCGAAATTCTGCTTCATGGCCGGGGCAATGCCGAACTGCAGGAGCCGGGCGATGGTGACATCCTTGTCCGAACGGTTGAACCCTTCCACATGCGCCATATCCAGCAGGGTCATGCGCAGACGCTCAACATCCGCGGGATGTCCGAGACTGCCCAGCGCGATGCGGTCATATATTTCGAATATTTTTCCGGGCTGGGAGGTGAACCCCATCACCAGCGCACCATCTTTATAAGGTACGGATAATACCGGCTGGCCTTTTTTCAGTTTCTCCTGGACGTAGCTGTGGCGGGTGGAAATGGCCTCCATCCAGCGAAACGGTTCTTCAAACATATTTATTTCCTTTTTGTGGATTCCTGAAACAGTGGGACCAGTTCGTCTTCCTGCATGAATCGGTAGCCTTGATCCGTGATGCTGGCAATGACCGGATAAATTTTGTCTTCGGGGCGGGCCTGTCCGGTGGCGCTGTCGAACTGCCCGGCGGTTTGCAGGAGACGGATCGACAGTGTAGCGGCTTCCTTCAAATTTCTCTGCGCCAGGGTTTTGCCGCCCCAGAGGTTTTCATATTCCAGGATGCCGCGAATCACAGGCGAGCCCGACCCGGTAGCGGTATGGGTCTGGATTTCAAACTGCGCTCCCAGAATATCGTAAAAGTAAATGTAGGGTCTGGCATCCCGGATATCGTAGGACGCGAAGATGGGGCTGACCGCGCCGACTCCCTGCATGGCGAGGCCCATATTATCCTTCAACAGTTTGGACAGGGCGCGAACCTTGCCTTCGGCGCTTAAGGGTTGCAGTTGCGACCGCCGGTAATATTCAAAGTTGTGCGACAGGATGCGGGCCATCTCGAACGCTGTGGCCGGTACCCCGGCGATGGCCATCAGCGAATAGTCGTCGATGGGAATCACCTTGTCGCACCGCTCGTACATGATGGCGTTGCCGGCGGTGGCACGGCGGTCCCCGGCGACAATCACGCCGTCCTTAAAGTGAAAGGCCAGCACCGTGGTGCCCTGAGGCAGGCTGGCCTTGTCGACGGCAGTTAATCCCGCGATCGCTTTGGGCCAGGAATACCCCGACCGTTCCAGAAGATCGATGAAATCCCCCGGCCCG
>JAOUPX010000068.1 GCA_029879645.1 Nitrospinota bacterium | reverse complement strand
CTGAAGGAAAACGAAGTGACCCGCGTGACACAGGCGATAAGGGATTTCTTCAGGTAGGCCTTCCTGAGGCCTTTTCAGCAGTTTATCTGGAAGGCCTCGAGAGGGAAGGTTCTGAAGTAGACCCCTGAGAGATTTTTGGCGAAATAAACGGAAGAGCCATAATAAAATACATGAGAACAATGATTTCCGAATCATAAAAATTATTCTCAAACATTCCTGCTACCAGAAACGCAATGACTGCCGCGCCTGATCCAAGAGCAATGGCATACTCTGAGGAAGATTCAGGAATATTTTTCAATTGTCTCCTGAGACTCATGAAAAAACAGATCCAAATGGATATCCATGCGGCCAGACCGATAATTCCCGTGTCCACTGCCACCTGTACGGGGCTGTTATGCATATGCGTGTATTTTTGAAGAATAGGGTGCTCAGGATATTGATCTGCGATGACAAATTGGCATTTGAAACCGCAACCGGTTAACGGATGATCTTTTAAAATATCCCATCCCGCCTGCCACATGAGAAAACGCTCGTTAACCGAATAATCCTTTAAGTCTGTCATTGTTTTAATTCGGTCTTTTAATGTCTGAGGTCCGAGGAGGAATACGAGGATTGCGAAGAAAACAGGCATCAGGGAAAAAGCTTTCTTTTTGTTGAAAAGAAGGAATGTGATTGCTAGAAACAGACCCAGCCAGGACTGACGATTCAAAGTCAACAGGATAGCCAGTCCCATGAATGCCAAACCTATCCAAATCATAACTCGGGAACGGGGCGGATTGAAAATCACCATTGATAGTCCCATGCAAGAAATCAGCATTAATATTTGCGCGTAAGTCATGAGGTTGCTCAGGGATCCATGGACACCGTACCGATACCAGAATCCCTCAGAATGGGTGAGGGCTTGGAATATTCCAATTATGGAAGAAAACACTCCAGCAAGAATCAAGAGTCCCATCAAGGCATAAGTCGGGTTCCTGTTTCGAACTGATTTTATGTTTATTTCAAAGTATTCCTTTAATTTATTGAGCCTGAACCGGTCCGCCAGATCACTCAGGACTTTCCATGGATGAGTTGAAGCCAAGGCATTGGCCACCCAGAAAAAAATAATAATTTTGGAAAGTTTTTTAAATCCGGAAAAGCTTAATCCCACATCAACAGCAGCTATGGTCGCAATACCTGCAGCCAAAATAAAAATGACTAGGGGCCATACCAGGGGTAAATTAAATGGCCTTTCGGAATTTTGGCGATAGGCTTGGATCAACCAGACAGCCACACCGAAGTAGGCAACCGCCTGGGTAATGCTTATCGAAAAATTACAGGAAAGAGTAAACAGGATAAAACAGAATGTCAGTAAGTTATCGAAACTCAGCAACTGCTTCCCGGAAGAATTAGCTGTTGGAGTATGCGGGTATTTGGAAGCCAAAATTTAAATAAGTTTTAGGTTTATAAAGAGGTGTCAATATGAGCGATCACCTCAAAGCTCTTGATGATTGATCAGGTGAGAGCATTTTGGATGATTTGTATGATTATGTGTTGGTCTTCTTTCTCGAGATTACTCCCGGAAGGCAAGCACAGTCCAGTTTGAAAAACCTGATCTGAGAAACTATTTCGGGGTTCGTGTGGATAGTAGTTATGCCCTTGGAAGACCGGTTGCAGATGTAGCGGTTTCCACACCGGGCGGGCCTCAATATCGTTATCATCCAACCGTTGAATGATTTGCAGTGGGCGGGCTTTACAGTTTTCCCCCAGGGTCAGAACGGTAAGCCACCGGTTTGCATTCCCATAAGAAGATTCGGGCATAAACTCTATCCCCTCAATATCATGTAGGGCTTCATAATACCGGTCAAAAATACTGCGGCGCCTTTGAACCCGGTCGGCCAGAACTTTTAATTGTCCACGGCCGATACCCGCCAGCACGTTGCTCATCCGATAGTTGTACCCCAGTTCACTATGTTCATAATGTAAAGCCGGATCGCGTGCTTGTGTGGCCCAATAGCGGGCCTTGGCCAACGCTTCAAGATCATCGGAAACCAGCATGCCGCCGCCTGAAGTGGTGATAATTTTATTACCGTTGAAAGAGAAGATTCCGTACTTTCCCAGCATTCCGCTGGCTTTTCCCTTGTAAGTGGCGCCCAAGGATTCCGCCGCGTCTTCGATCAGGGGGACTTCATAGCGGTCACATATTTCCTTCAAGGAATCGTAGTCGGCGCATTGACCGTAAAGATTGACCACAATCACCGCTTTGGGAAGCGTGCCGGCGGATTCGCTCTCTTTGAAAGCCCGCTCTAAGGCGGAAGGTGACATATTCCATGATTCAGGTTCCGAGTCAATGAACACCGGGATTGCTCCCAGGAAAAGAATGGGTGTTGCTGAACCTATGAACGTGAGTGACGAGCATAAAACCACATCGCCCGGTCCCACTCCGCATAGTCGTAGCGCGAGATGAATTGCGGCGGTGCCGGAACTGACGGCGACGGCGCCCCTGGCGCCAATATAATCTGCCATCTCCTGTTCGAAAGCTTCCTGATTTGGGCCGCAGGGAGCAATCCAGTTGGTGGCAAAGGCCTCTTCCACGAACGCCATTTCATGACCGCTCATGTGGGGAGGGGAAAGGTAGATCTGCTTGGGAGAATCAGTCATCGGCTCTCACGACTCTTGCGGGAACTCCCGCAACGGTACAGTTATTTCCAATATTGGAGATGACGACCGAACCCGCCGCCACCATGACATTATTCCCGATATGGATGCGGGGAATCACCGAAGCCCCGGTGGCCAGCATGGTATGGGAGCCGATGTGTACTTCTCCGGCCAGACGCGCGCCCGGGCAGATATGAACCCCTTCACCCAACTGGCAATCGTGGTCCACGCTGGCCCCGGTGTTGATAATACCTCCCATCTCCATTTTAACTCCGGGATTGACCACCCCCTGGGCAAACACCACACAGCCGGGCCCCATCTCGGCCGAAGGGCTGACGTAGCTCTTTGGATGCACAATATGGGGAGATTTGAAACCTTTGTCCAGGTAACGTTTCAACAGTTGAGCTCTCAGTATGTTATCGCCGATGGCAACCACAAAGCCAGAGTAAGCCGGTAGGATTTTTTGGGTATCCTCCAGCCTTCCCACCACCGGCCAGTCGATCACCGATTTAATGGCTGGGTACCGGTCGTCCAAAAATGCGATCTTCTGCCATAGACCGGATGAGGCGGCAGTGTCCGCCACCACTTTGCCGTGTCCCCCGGCTCCCAGGATCAAAAGTGAATTCATAGATTATCTAAGTAAAGGAAGCTTGGAAAAATCAATACGTATTCGATTTATGAAGCACATCGGGTGTCAAGGCCAATGTCAAAAGTAAGTCTACAATACGTTGTCCGGTTTGACCATCGCCGTACACGTTTTTAAACGATTTTTTTCCTGTTTGCAGGGCTTTCTCCAGTGCTTGTGATATGGTGCCGCCTTCGGCAGGAGCATCCTGAACATTTCCGCTCCGCTCCCGGCCGTTTTGCCGGGAGCCGACGTTCACCACCGGTAGACCGAACGTGGCGGCTTCGATGATACCGCTACTGGAATTGCCGACCATCACATCGGCGGCGGACATCCAGGAAATAAAATCGGTTCTGGGTATATGGACCGCCAGTTGAATTCCCGAGCGGTTTCGGTAATTTTCCAATGCTTCCTGAATTAAGGTGCCACCGGCGTCGGCATTGGGCATCAAAGCGATGACCTGCAAAGATTGGTCCAGGAGAGCATCCATTAATTGACGAGTTTGATGTCCGGCCTGATCGGCTTCCTGCAGAACGGGATGGAATAACATCAGGGCGATGGGTTTTTCGGAATCCAGTCGATACTTCTCACAAAGCTCTTTTCGAGACTGTTGCGCCATTTCCTTCAGTCCGTCCAGTCCGGGCGCTCCGACCACCTTAACGCGATCTTCCCGTTCACCCATGCGGATCAATCTTTCTTTAGAGCCTTCAGTCGCAACCAAATGGTAATGTGACAGTTTGGATATGGCATGGCGGACAGGTTCGTCCACCGTGCCGGACCTCTCGCCGCCGTGCAGGTGGACGACCGGGATATTGAGATGTATCGCGGCAAGCGCGCCAGCCAGTTGTTCGCCGCGGTCTCCCAGTACCAGGACGATGTCCGGTTGTTCCTGTTCAAAGAGGTCGACCATTCCCGTTAATTCATTACCGATTGCACGAGCCATGGTTGCGCCGGACGTCTCTTCGATTTCCACGGGTACGCGGCCACAAATCCTGAGGCCGCTCTCTTCAATTTCATGTACTGTTTCGCCAAAACGGGGAGACAGGTGCATCCCCGTGACGCAGAGGGAAATATCCAGCTTCGGGTCATTTGCGGCCAACTTCAATGTAGATGCCATCAGGCCGAAATCGGCTCGGGTTCCAGAGACGTAGATAATTTTTCTCATCGCTGTAAGTCAGACCATTGCAGGGTATGTCCCTGCGGAAGATCGGATTTGACCTTGCAACCCATAACCCTGTCCAAATCTTTGGGAGGGATGCCGTTTCCCGGTCGTAAAAGCACCAGGTCTTTTTCCGATAAAGTCTCGTTGCAAGCCATATTTCGAGCCAGGGTGACGCTACGGCGCGCGACATCCCGAACAGGTAGTTCGGAAGGGGTCGGAGCTTTCTCTGGTGATCCCATCACCTGTTCTACCGTTCGGATGTTGTGGATCATCTGATTCAGTTCTTCCGGTTCCAGGGAGGCCTTATGATCTGGCCCAGGCAGTGTACGGTCCAAAGTGAAATGTTTTTCGATGACCAAGGCACCCAAGCCCACGGCTAAAGGCGCCACAAGGATTCCGTCACTGTGATCCGAGTATCCCACGGGCAAACCAGTTTTCTCTTTCAGGGTCAACATGGCATTCAAGTGGATATCGCCTGGCAAGGCGGGGTAATTGGATGTGCAGTGGAGCAGGGTCAGGATATCTTCCAGCGGATCGGGAAGGTTTTTCCGGCATCGTGCGTCTCTCACCGTTTGAACCGCTTCCAGAACTTCGTCCATCGTGGACATGCCCGTGGACATTATAACAGGGAGGCCCTTTTCCGCAATATAAGCTATGAAAGGTAGATTGGTCAATTCGCCCGAAGGAATTTTGATGCGTTGCATGCCGAGATCCACCAGGAAATCCGCAGAATCCGAATCGAAGGGAGTGGACATGAACTCGATTCCCAAGGTATCGCAGTGGGACTTAAGGCGCTGATGAGCTTCCCTGGAAAGCTCCAGGTTTTGAATCATGGAAAACTGGTCGCTTTCTTCCGTGTTTTCTTTCTGGTATTCAGCTTTTTCGGTGCCGGGCGCGACCAGATCTTCCGCCCGGAAGGTTTGGAACTTGACGGCATCGGCTCCCGCCTGCGAGGCAACATCCACCAGCTTAAGTGCCAGTTCTTCGGATCCATTGTGGTTCACGCCCGCCTCGGCGATGATAAAGCAACTCATGGAATTCCTTTTCGTTTGCTCTCAGCTAAGATTGTTTCCGCCATCAACCAATCGAAGGGTGTGTCAATATCGATGGATTCATGGGGATCATCAATGATCAGTCCACGGGTATGTTTACTGTAAAAATTTTTCTCAACTAAAATATTTTGGGTAGATGCTAAATAGATAACACCGTCTAACTGGTAGACTGCTGGCAAATCCTGTGTTCTATGAATTTCGGGTTGATCCGGAATAAAGGGTTTCATTTCACCGTTTTCGTCTAACACTTTGCACAGGTATGGATGAGTCGCTGGGGGGCTTACCGAAACAATGCTGTCGCCTCCGGATTTCTCGAAAAGGTCTATGGCTCGATGAATGCTTCTTACGGTTCGAAACGGAGAAGTGGGCTGGAGCAACATCAAAGCATCAGGCATTGCTCCCGTTTCTGTATTAATCCGGTTTAAAAAATCAATCACCACATCCTCACTGGTGGCTTCGTCAGAAGCCAAGTGGGCGGGTCGAAGCCATGGAACCTCTGCACCAAAGTTTTTAGACACTTCCGCGATTTTGGAATCTTCGGTGGATACCATTACACGGTCGAAACTTTTAGAGGCCAAAGCGACCTCTATGGACCACACGATCAGGGGTTTGTCTCCAAGGAGTTTCAGGTTTTTACCTGGGATTCTCTTGGAACCTCCCCGCGCGGGTATGATGGCGAGAATTTTCATTTTGCAATTCCCTGAGTATGAATATTGTAGCGATGCTATTTAAGTTGTAGGAAATTATAGATGATACTTAGTCCCAATTTGCCACTTTTTTCTGGATGGAACTGGCATCCAGTCATATTTTGGTATTGCAAGGCTGCGCAGATAGTCCGACCGTTGTATTCACAATCGGCGAGTCGGCGGCTATCATCCTCGGGGACCGCCATGAAGGAATGAACAAAGTACATGGGGTCTCCCGTGTTCAACCCGGCAAACAAAGTGCCGTCCCAGTTTTCCCTGGGTCGGGGGCGTTGTAATTCGTTCCACCCGATATGAGGGATTTTGTGTGGCTCCCCGTTAATTCCTTGTGACGGGATAGGTACCACTTTACCGGAAATCAACCCCAAGCCTTGGTGATGACCGAACTCATCGCTGGCATCGAGCATCATCTGCATACCGAGGCAAATGCCGAGAAAAGGGTTTCCTTTTTGGCAGAACGACTTTAGTGGTTCGATCAGCTCTTTGTTTTTCAAGCTCGCCATGCCATCGGCAAATGCACCGACGCCGGGAAGAATCAACCGGTCTGCCTCGATGATAGCTTTCGGCTGGTCAGCGAGGAGAACCTCGGCACCGCAATGTTCCAGTGCGCGAACAACATTCAACAAGTTGCTTGAGCCATAATCGATGACGGTGACTTTAGACATCATGGCTTCCGAACATGTAAATGGGAATCCAATGCGGCCTGGCGGATATCTTGAATTTTCATTCGCCGATAATGCAGGACGTCAGCCATGGCGACGGCATCGGCTTTTCCACTTTGAACCACATCGACCATGTCTTGAGATTGTCCCATCCCGCCGCTGGCGATCACAGGAACCGGCACCGATTCGGATACGGCCTTCACCAGTTCGATGTCGAATCCCTTGCGGGTGCCTTCACGGTCGATTGAGGTTAATAGAATTTCGCCGGCTCCAAGTTCCACCCCCTCCCGCGCCCATTCGAGAACGTCCTTGCCGGTTCTTTCTCTACCGTTATCGGTATATGCTTCCCATTGGCCGGGAGATTGTTGCTTGGCTTCAATGGACAGGACCATGCACTGAGATCCAAATCGCTGGGAGACCTGGTGGATCAGGTCCGGATTGTTAATTGCTGCGGTGTTGATGGCCACCTTATCTGCTCCGGAACGGAGGATTTGTTCAACATCGTGGGTCGAACGGATGCCGCCTCCAACGGTAAGGGGAATGAATACGTTCTGCACGGTGCGTTTCACGATATCAGTCAGGTTGTTGCGGCCGTAAAGACTGGCGACGATGTCCATATAAATCAATTCGTCGGCACCGTCTTCGTAATAGCCGACGGCAAACTCCTGCGGGTCCCCCATCACCCGCAAGCCTTCCAGGTGAATGCCTTTCACCAGGTTGGGACCCTTGATATCCAGCCTTGGAATGAGACGTATATTACTCATGTATGAGCAACGGACTCCTTATGCCAGACAGTGTGCCGTAATGTCCATTTGCCGTCGTCGTATTTCCAAAGGTGGGGGGATCGGAACTGGTCCGCCAGCTGCATAAAGTAGTCCCGGGTCATCGTGGGTTGCTCGAACATTTTAGATGCTTCCGGGAATTCTTTGGGGTTGATACTGAGGTACTGAAAAATTTCTTCAGAAAATCGCTCAGGAAATTCGTGGTCAAACCGCTTGGCAAGGGCAACTCCCTCCTCCCGAGTGATGTCCCCCGATCGGATCTCCTGGGCGGCATCGTAAGTTGCGCGGCCAATTCCGAATTTAACGCGGGTGGTATAATAATGGAAATCGTCGATGCGGTCGTCAATGCTGTTGTATTTGCTGTAGGTGCCTGGGGTGCGCTCGGGCGAAGCCTCGAAATCACCGTGTTCCACCGAATAGTAGTAACAACTCTGGGGGTGCCATTTCAGGTAATACCCCAGGTAATGGACTTCCACGCCGGTTTTTTCAATTTCAACAGGATTGGCTGGAAGATAAGGAATTAAATCCTGTTCCTCCAAACCAAAGTGGTTTTTTAGGTTGGAAATTGAAACTCCTCCCAGGTGAATTTTATCTGAATCACCGGAGGTGAAGTAAGACCAATCACGCTTGGCGGTGGAAGAATCAGCTACGGGATTTCCATACTCGGATTCACTCTCGCCATAAAATACGAGGGGAATTTTGAATTGAATTGCCATTTTTGGGGCCAGGGATTTTTGTCCAAGCATAAAAGCTTGAAAAGGATGAAATAAATTCTCTACCGCAAGCCTTGTCAGGAGGCGATGCACTCGACCATTGGGAGTCATTAGATAATTGTCGTGTCCAGCATGTATCCACTTCTGAAAGTTTCTCCATCCCCATTCGGTATAAATGTGCGGAGCCCACGTAACGGTTAAGGGGTGCATTCAGTATTTGGTTTTTAGAATATGTGAAGCGTAAAAACTGTCTTTGCCTCCGGAACCGGGAACGAGGCAATCGTATGACCCGTCTTTGCTTCGAAACTTGTCGCAAAGCTCCTTTAATTGTTGCTCCCGCTCATTCCAGTCGATTGTATTTCTCTTTTGCTCGGTTAAACGGCAGGCATCGCAAATGCCGTCATCGTCAAAATTAATAGTAGTTTTTTTGCTTTCGGATGTGTGGGTGAACTCTACTGCCGAGTTCGGGCGTTGATTGGAAATAACACAACTTTTGCAAAATTTGACCTCTTGAGGAAGGCCGTACTTGGTTTCGGAAGTTTTTATGTTTCCTGAGAACAGCTTTAGGTCGACTGGACTGGGTAAATGAATGATATCCATGGGTAAGTATTTTCTGTCTGAAATGAAAGTGTTTTTAAATTATTGAGAGTTTCAAGCCTAATCAAATGACAAAATTTGCTTATGTATTATATCACCCAGAAATTAAAAAGCGTGACTGTTTTTCCTTGGCACAGGGTATTTCGGGCTTCAGACCAGCCCAATAGCCTCTATTTTGTTATAGCATGGCTTGAATGACCCTGATCACATTATTTGTAGCTCTTCCATCGCTGATAGGAGGAGGTATTTCCGGCCCCCAGTTTTTATCTAAAATATTGATCAAAGCCTCTTCAATGTCCGTCATCGTATCCACGCCATAAGCAATTCCCATATCGGAATAGGGCGCGTAGGGAGTACAAACGGACATTTCAATGGTTAAAAAGGGCTTCCCCAGCATGGCGCCCTGAAGGCCGACGGTGGAAGTCATGGTGACAATGCAATCCATTGCATGAAGCAATATTTCCAAATCGTCTTGCGAGGAACTCACCTCCACCCTTTCAGGTAAATTGTGGAATTGAACATTATCATTAGGATGAGGTCTGAGCACCAGCCGCCATTGTGGGTGACGAGGCAGTAAATCGATTAGAATATTCTCGATTTTTCTGGGAAGTTCCGGGTCACCTGGGTTTCCGGTCAACGGATGGGCTTGGGGCTCAGGTTGGGAGCACCAGAGAATGACTTTGGAATCTTTCCAGTTTCTTTGGACTCTCAATTCCCTACTTTTCTTTAGCAAACTCTGCTGCGCCAGTCTGTCGAAAGCGGGGTTACCGGTTATGATAATATCGTCCGGGTTTCGACCCGCATTCGTGAAGATGTTTTTCACATATTCTGATAATACACAGACTTTGTCGGCATATTGGGGGTTCTTGATCCATTCCACTTCCCACAGGCCGAATAAGTCGACCAGGCAGACTGCGGGAATATTGAGTTTTCGGGCGGATAAAATTGCGGCTTTCTCGGCACGTGGCGCACTGGTGGTCACCACCAAATCGGGGCGAATCCTCTTAAATAATGTTTCCATTACCGACAAAGGTAGAAAAGCCTGCCTGCCGTTCTCAGAATAGAGGCGCTGGGCCTCCTCTTCTCCATGGCGGTTTATAAGATCCATGTAAGAAAGGCCCATGTAAGCGATGGTTTCCTCTTTAGTGACCGATTGATGGCTCGTATTCTTAGCTAAATATTCACCCCAAGAAAGAGCACTTTTATCAGCGTCAGTGATTAGATGGCGAAAACTAAAATGGGGGATACCTTCCTTTTCTAAGGTGGCCACGGCGGTTGTTAATCCAAGAACTTCAATATTGTAATCAGGGGTTTTGGAAAGAACTTGGATGATAGGAAGTAAAGCGCTTATATGACCCCCGCCATAAGCTACAAACAGGATCGTTTTTTTCACGACTGAAGGTTTTGCAGGCAGGAAAGGTCATTAAATAGTTCTGGCATAGCTGGAGGGTAGTTGTATGGGTGGTCAATAAATATCCTATGCCACATTTCGATAGCGATCAGGGCTCTCAGTTCGCGGGTGAAGTTGCCTTCTCCTTTTTGGTGTTTGTTCAGCATGCCGGATACATATTTCGGGTTGAATAGCCCGCGTCCTACAAACCTGGGAGAGTTTAACAGTTCGCGCGAAAACGTCGCAAGCTCTTTTTTGAACCATTCTCCCACCGGAACGGTGAACATCTGTTTTTTCCGGTACGCCAGTGATTCGCCGATCATGGGAGCCACCGCTTTTTTGAAGAGATACTTGGTTTCCCCGTTCTTTAGTTTTAAGTCACCCGGCATGCGGAAAGCCAGTTCCATCATCCGGTAATCGAGAAACGGCGTGCGTGCTTCCAGTGACACCGCCATTCCCATGCGATCCGGTTTCACCAGGTTATTCCCCGGCAGAAGCAACATCATATCAATAAACAGTGCCTGATTGATACGGTCCTGATGCAAGAATTTCTCATATTGCGGGCGAACCACGTTAAAAGAATCATAGTCTGCCGTCTGCGACGCGTATCCCGGTGCGCACAACCGCGCTTTATCTTCATCCGTAAAAAGGGATATGTTCTGGTAGTACGCTCTCTGAAATTCATGGTCGGTCATGTCCTGGAAAGCTGGAGCCCCGAAAAAATCCCGATACTTATCGTACCCGGCAAACAATTCATCTCCGCCGTCGCCGGTGAGTACGACTTTGACATGCTTGGTCGCCAGCTCGGCCACCCGGTAAGTCGGCAGGAACGAAACATCCCCGTGCGGCTGGTCGCAGAAATAAGTCGCCAGCGGCCACAGGTCCATCATATTGGAATCCACTTTTTCCATGATGTGGCGGGTGCTGAACCGGTCGGCCGCCTCTTGTGCGAATACCGATTCATCGAATTTCTTATCGTCGAAACCGATGCAGAACGTATTGACCGGTTCGGTCATGTTTTGTGCCATGTAACCCACCACGGAGCTGGAATCGACGCCTCCGGAAAGAAATGCGCCGAAGGGAACATCCGACCTCAACCGCAAGCGGACCGCATCTTCAAGAACGCTGTTGAACTCTTCAATCCAGTCCGCTTCGCTTTTATTTTCGCTGGAGATTTGCCCCAGGTCCCACCACTTGAAGGTTTTTGCCTGGCCCTTGCCGATACGCATGGCCTCGCCTGGCATCAGGTGTCGGACGCTCTGAAACATTGTGAAGGGCGGCGGCACGTAGTTGTAAGTGAGAAAATGATACAGCGCTTCGGGGTCCATTGCCCGAGGGATGCCCGCCGCCAGAATGGATTTGATTTCGGAGGCAAACAGGATACGCCCATTCCGTTCGTACAGATACAGGGGTTTGACGCCTATGCGGTCGCGCACCAGAAACATTTCGTCGGATCGTCCGTCATAAATGGCAATGGCGAACATACCGTTAAGTTTATTCAGGAAATCGATCCCGTCCCGTTCATAGAGATGCAGGAGCACTTCCGTATCTGAATGAGTTTTGCAGAGGCGACCGTCTGCGGCCAGTTCTTGTGCCAGCTCGATATAATTATAAATCTCGCCGTTTTGCACGACCACAATTTGACCGTCTTCGGAAATAAAAGGCTGATGGCCCTGGTCGAGGTCGATGATGGAAAGCCGCTGGTTGCCCAGGCCAATTCCCGGCTTATGAAAGATTCCATGATCGTCCGGTCCCCGGTGCGCGATCACATTTCCCATGGATTGGAGGACGGACTCATCCATCGCATTTTTATGGGAGTCAAAATAACCGAAGATTCCGCACATGTCAGTGACTACCTTTGAAAAGCACCTGCTTGACGGTGAGTAAGAGAATTTTCAGGTCCAGCCAGAATGAGGACTTGTCAACGTATTCAAGGTCGAGAGCGGTACGTTGCCCCGGTCCGCCGACGTTACGGATGGTGGCCTGGGCCAGTCCGGTGATGCCGGGTTTGACGCAGGTCCGTTTGTCCCATTCTTCCTGAGTGTAATTGGACCGTTGGGCGAACACATCGGGACGGGGGCCGACCAAGCTCATGTCCCCCTTGAGAACGTTGAGCAGTTGAGGAAGTTCATCCAGACTGGTTTTACGCAAAAAAGCGCCAACCCGTGTTACTCTGGGATCCCCCTGGGCGGTGAAATACGGGCCCTGTTGGTCCGCACCGGCAACCATGCTTCGGAATTTGTACATTTGAAACGGTTTTGCAGACTGGCCCACTCGTTCCTGCAAGAAGAAGATCCCGCCCTTAGATTCTATCATAATTGCAAAAGATATCAGGATGGCAAATGGGAAAAGCAAAATCAAAAAAATGAGGCTGACAATGAAATCAAAATTTCGCTTCACGGTCTTTCCTATCGTTTGCTTCGGATTTGGATCAGCAGTTTGACGATCTGGTTGACCTTTTCCCGGTCCAATTCGACTTGTTCCGGCGAGCGTTGAAGCAGGTATTCTTCGCTTTCCCTGAGTTTCTCAATTTCGTATTTTAATTTTCCGAAATCTGCGAATTCCCCTGAAATCATTCCCCGGTGAAACGTCCGCGACAGGATAACGGAGGAGGACCCCAACCGCAAATGCTCGCCCAGTACCAACTCACCCGGCAGTTGCCCCTCACCGATGCGGGCGATACCGCCGAACCCGAAGGATAGTCCGGCACGTTTGATGATATCCACCATGCGATCAACCATCCCATTGGTTAGGGGTTCAAAAATAAAATTTTGTTTGAGGTCAAGATGCAGATCGTTCAGCCCGATATAGATTTCGGACAGGCCTTTTATGGTGACGATTTCTTCCAGGTTTTCCGCTGCTTCCGCTGTTTCCACCAAAGGAATGACTCCTGCCCGGCCTTGGACCTGTTGGCAAAAATCCGCGAGCTCCGCCGCCTTATGAAACATGGGGAGCATCAAAAAATCAGGATTTGATTGGAGGGCCTGTTCGATTTCCTCCCCAATTCCGGGATGGGGGGGGTTGAGCCGTACCAGTAATTCCGAATTGGGGATTGCGGCACGCACTTTCGGGACATCCGTTATCGAGTGAGCGCTGATGAGGGTATCGAGATGGCCTTGTCTTTCCTTTTTGCCTAGCATTTCCAGATCTATGAAAATGCGGTCCACCCCGGCGTCCACAGCAGCTTTTGCGAGATCCGGCTGGTTGGTGATCAGCATCAGTTTAAGCATGAGTTCTTAATCCCAGACGATGACTAATATAATCCCTATACCGCTTGATCACCAAGAACCCGCCTGCCAGCATCAGCAGTCCCGCGACCACCGCCAGTCCCAGGGAACCGATCGGTGGCACCTGAACCGACTGGGCAACCCATATAAATGGGAGAAGTACGAGAAAACCAGTGACTAGAACTTTAGACATTTCCATGAGCATAGGTAAATTTATGAGGGACAACTGATGACGTTGCTGGAGCAGAATAATCTGGCTCGCCAGGATTGACCAGTAGGCTACGACCAGGGCCATCATGATTCCCTTTAATCCCTTCAGTGGGAATAAATATCCAGCCAAAGGAATAAATACAATAATCCCAACCACACTGCAATAAAATGGAAGCTTGGTGTCTCGTTTGGCATTTGCCAGAGCAGTCATTAATAAAAGGATTCCCTGAGCGGGTAGAGCCGTAATTCCAACAGCGACTAAAAGCGCAATATCTTGAATTCCCTCCGCAGTCATGGTCCCCCACTGAAAAGCAAGGCGAGTAAGGGGCTGACCGAAGCAGGCGAATACCAGAACTACTGAATAGGCCATAATGAAAACCCAAAGAACTCCATCGACAGCCAGTTGTTTTCCTTCTTCGAGGCGATCTTGTGCGAAAAATTCCGAAAGTTTGGGAAAGAGAACGGAGGCTAACACTCCCAGGCAGATTCCCATAGGCAGTTCGATCAATTTAATGGCGTAATTCAGAGAAGCAAAGCTGCCGGCTCCAGCCAAAGATGCTAAGGCGCGGGCAATAACAGGAAGAAGTAATAGAAGGCTTCCGGCGGCCAACGCCTGAAAATAACGCCATAATAAATCTTTCGAAATTAGCCAGTTGTCAGGGTATTTCCACTGCATGCCGTGGGTTCTCATGCTAATCAATTGAGAAGCCCACCGCAAAAATCCGCCAATGATAACGGTCCCACCGAGCACCCTTAAATGTCCTGCATCGGTCACGAAAAAAAACAGGGCGATAATCAGGGTGGAATTAAAAATAAAAGTACCTAACGCCGGAATGGCGAAATGCCCCTTGGATTGCAGGTAACTCATGGTGACACCGGCTAATGCTGTCAAGGGCATCAGCCATAAAACAAGAGTCAAAAGGTCTATAGTAAGTTTGACGGCAAGAGAATCAAACCCCGGTGCGAACAGTTGAACCAGATAATCAGCATTCCACGCCAGTAGGACCACGAGCGAGCTGAAACCAAAGCCAGCCCAAAAGGTCGCTTGTAGGAATAGTTTGTCGGATATGTTGGGAGTTGAACGCTTGAATTCAGGGATGAGGGCGGCGGCCATTGCTCCCCCCATCAACAGATTAATTAAAAAGTCCGGAAGAGTCAGGGAAAATAATATGACGTCCGCTTCCTGGCTGACGCCAAATTTGGAAGCCACAGCCACCTCACGTAAAAACCCAGTCAGGCGGCCCAGAAATATACCCCCTGAGACCAGTAAGCCGGCTGACACCAGGTGACGTAAAAGGGACTGGGAACTCATAAGTGTCGGAAGATGAAAAGGGGTAAAGAAGGGTCGCATAAATCTATAAAAATTCTAACACAATAAAAGAAACTTTAAAACAAGGGGGAATTCTAAATCATTTGCCAAACAAAGACTTATGGGATATTCTTAGCAAAGAAGGTTGTAAATATTTATTTGAATATCAAGTCTGGTCTACTGTTCAGTCAGTCCGGTAAGTAGTGTTGGTTTACACTTCACCAAGTTGTGCTGACGCAATCCAATCTCATACAATAATTTCAGGATCATCCATGGCCGTCTTAAGGCTCAAAATGAGGTGGTTTCCCCTGATCGTTCTGGATCTCGTGGTCAGCGTCTTGACCATGTGCCTCGCCTTCTTCCTGCGGTTTGACGGGGCCATACCCGAAAACCAACTGATTACTTTTTATAATCTCCTGCCTTTTTTGGTTGTGTGCCGAATTCCGGCTTTCCTCTATTTTGGTTTGTATGCCCGGTTTTGGGAATATTCCAGCTTGGAAGATCTGTTGCAGATCGTCAAGGCAGTGATGGCGGGTTCCTTGTTGATTCTGTTTGCTTCCTTCATGTTCAACCGGGCCGCGATGGTGCCCCGATCGGTGTTGTTCATCGATATGTTTTCCCTAATGCTGATGTTGGGGGGGCTGCGATTGGTCTGGCGACTTGTCAAGGAGCGGGAACATCGGGTTCCAAAAAGTGAAGCAGATCACCGAATTCCGGTATTGATCATGGGGGCCGGTTATACAGGAATGCATTTGTTTCGGCACTTACGCAGTTTTTCAAATCATTACTGGGTTGTCGGGTTTATCGATAACGATCCGAAAAAGCTTAATAGCCATATACTGGGGATTAAGGTGATGGGAAGTCTGGACGATATCCCAGAGCTTAAAAGAGAATTGGGTGTAAAAGAAGTGTTGATCGCCATCAATGGAATTGATGGAGCCGGTCTCAGCCGGATCGTCGAGACCTGTCAATCCAGTAATATCAAATGCAAGACAGTATCTTCCATTTTTGATCTTTCCACCCAGCAACCTCACATTTCCACGATTCGTAATATCGAGATTACTGACCTTTTGGGCCGCGAACCGGTCAGCTTGGATTTGTCCCTCATCAAAAAATTGATTGTGGGCAAGAGAGTTATGGTTACGGGAGCCGGCGGTTCTATTGGTTCCGAACTGTGTCGTCAATTATTGGAATATGAACCGGAATCTCTCATTATGATGGACCGGGGAGAAAATTATCTTTACGACCTTAATATGGAGTTGGCCGGCCAACCTTCTAACACTCAAAAACATTATCATTTCGGATCGGTGACACATGCCGCGAAACTGGAATCCATTTTTGCAAAGTACCGGCCTCATTTGGTATTTCATGCCGCCGCCCACAAGCATGTTCCCTTGATGGAAAGTAATGTTGAGGAAGCTATTTATAATAATGTCCGGGGAACGCAGGTGACCGCTGACATGGCTGAAAAGTATCAGGTCGAAAAATTTATTTTGGTTTCGACGGATAAGGTGGTTCGTCCCACGAGTGTGATGGGGATGACCAAGAAAATAGCTGAAAAATACATTCAGTATAAGGGCCGCGATTCACAGACCCGATTCATGACGGTTCGGTTTGGGAATGTGTTGGGCAGCAATGGCAGCGTGGTGCCGTTGTTCAAAAGGCAGATTGAAAAAGGAGGGCCGGTTACCGTGACTCATCCTGATATGGAACGTTATTTCATGTTGATTCCTGAGGCCGTGCAATTGATTTTACAGTCTGCCACATTGGGGGAAGGTGGGGAAATTTTTCTATTGGAGATGGGAAGCCCGGTAAAGTTGATGGATCTGGCTGAAAAAATGATTCGGCTGATGGGGTATTCGCCTAACGAGAATATGGAAATAAAAGTTACCGGTATCCGGCCCGGTGAAAAACTTTATGAAGAACTGATCGATTCAGGGGAAGAAGTAATACCCACCACTCACAAGAAAATAAAACGCTTGAAGTCCAATAATATATCTTTGGAAGGGTTTCCGAAGAAAATGGACGGATTATATGAAAACCTGCCTAATATGAATAATGAGCGGTTAAAAACTGTCCTGTTTGATTTTATTGCCAGTCAGTGCCTCCATGAAGAGGATCCTCTCAAGGTTCAGAAATAAATTTTCCCTCCTGCATTCCTGCTACAGATATAAAAGGGGTTAGCTTTTAGAATTATGGGAAGGGTGCGAGAATATTCCGGTCAATTAAGTACTTCTTGAGATGGCTGGCAACGGCTTGATGGCCGGCGGAGCCCCAATGGGTGTCGTTCGGGAGATAGACATCCTGCGTCCCGCGTTCGATTTCTTTCCTCAAAGCCACATCCAGCCTTGGTGCATGGAGTTCGGGGTGTTTAGCGATTTCATCCATCCAGTGAATTTTTTTGCGGTCAAAATCTTTGTAAACGTACATATACGCAGTCAGCTTATCCGGGGCTACCATGCCGACAAAATAGGTTTTCCCGTTTTTCTGGAAGGTGTTTTGAATATACGTTAAACCACAGATCGCGCGTTTCAGGTCTTCCTCTAAAAC
>JAOUPX010000147.1 GCA_029879645.1 Nitrospinota bacterium | reverse complement strand
CCGAGTTCAGCGAGCCCCAGTTGCATCCCAAAAGCTGGGAGATCATCGGGTTGAATCCGGATGACTTTGAATTCATGAGAGACAAAGTCAAAAAGCAGTACGAAGACATTGTCAGCATGTTTTACGGCAATAAGCGATAACCTCCATTCGACATCCCTTTTCAAAAGAAAAACGTA
Organism: Nitrospinota bacterium; assembly: GCA_029879645.1. Lineage (GTDB taxonomy): Bacteria > Nitrospinota > Nitrospinia > Nitrospinales > Nitrospinaceae > SZUA-226. Next base: position 5,615 of record JAOUPX010000147.1, on the reverse strand, counting down.
GGTGCTTCATTTAATTGGTCTTTTCCGCACCCCCGGACCGCCTGCCCCGTTCCTTTATTCCATACCCTGGCGACTGCACCAAAAATCTAAAATTCCACCGGACTTCCCTCGTCACAATTCCTCCCGCTTCTGTTAAGATGGGGCGCGTGATGGCACCCGGTAGACCTCATTATTAAAACTGGTGGAGTGATGGAAGTGATGACTTTGATAGACGGCAAAAAGGTTTCGGCGGAAATTAAAGAACAGGTCGCCACAGAGACCGAAAAACTAAAACAACAGACGGGCAAAGTTCCCGGGCTGGCGGTGGTGCTGGTGGGCGAAGACCCGGCCTCCGCGGTGTACGTCAAAAATAAAAACAAAACCTGCGAGAAGATGGGATTTCAGAATTTATCTCACACCCTCGCCGCCGATACGGAAGAAAACAAACTGCTGGAATTGATCGCCGAGCTGAATGCCAACGATGCCGTCAACGGCATCCTCGTGCAACTGCCGCTCCCGGATCATATCAACGAGCAAAAGGTGCTGGAGGCGATCGATCCCAAAAAAGACGTCGACGGCTTTCATCCGGTCAACGTCGGTTACCTGACCAGCGGCGGCGACGCGTTGGCGCCCTGCACCCCGGCGGGCATCATCGAAATGCTGGATTTTTATAAAATCGATATCGAAGGCAAAAACGCGGTGATCCTCGGCCGCAGTAACATCGTCGGCAAACCGATGGCATCCCTGTTGCTGAAGCGCAATGCCACCGTCACCATCTGCCACTCGCGCACGCGCGATCTGCCCGCCGTGGCGCGGTCGGCGGACATTCTGGTCGCCGCCATCGGCAAAGCGCGGTTCGTCACCGCCGACATGGTGGGCGAAGGCGCGGTGGTCATCGACGTCGGCATCAACCGGGTCGACGGCAAACTGGTGGGCGATGTCGATTTCGACGCGGTGGCGGAGAAGGCCTCTTACATTACACCCGTGCCCGGCGGCGTGGGACCCATGACCATCGCCATGCTGATGAAAAACACTTTGAGCGCCTTCAAAAAATCCAATAATATTTAAACGCAACCCTCTCAACTAATGGCCCACACACAACCACAAGCCGCAGGACACATCCCGGAAGAACAGCCGCATGTTTACAGCGTCAGCGAGATCACGCGCGACGTGCGCGCCATTCTCGAAGCCGCGTTTGACAAGGCGTGGATCGAAGGCGAAATTTCCAATTTCCGCCAGGCCGCCTCGGGTCACGCCTACTTCGTGCTGAAGGACGACAAGGCGCAGATCAAATGCGTCCTGTTTCGCGGCCAGCGCGTGGGAATGAAGTTTTCGCCGGAAGACGGTGATCAGGTTCTGCTGTTCGGGCGCGTCACGGTGTACGAAGCGCGCGGCGACTACCAGGTCATCGTCGAAGCCATGGAGCCAAGGGGCCTCGGCGCCCTGCAGAAAGCGTTTGAACAACTGAAGGAAAAACTGGCGAAGGAAGGGCTTTTCGACGAGTCGCGCAAAAAAGAATTACCCGAAATCCCGTGGAAGATCGGCATCGTCACCTCCCCCACCGGAGCGGCGATTCGCGACATGATCCATGTGATCAAACGGCGAAACCCAAAAACATCCGTCCTGCTGTACCCCGCGCTGGTGCAGGGTGAAGGTGCGGCGGAAGAAATCGCCCGGGGCATTAAAGAACTCAATAAACACAAAGATGTCGATGTGCTCATTATCGGGCGCGGCGGCGGGTCCATTGAAGACCTGTGGGCGTTCAATGAAGAAGTCGTGGCCCGCGCCATCGCCGACTCAAAAATTCCCGTGGTGTCCGCCGTCGGGCATGAAATCGATTTCACCATCGCAGATTTCGTCGCCGACCTGCGCGCACCCACCCCTTCCGCCGCGGCGGAGCTGGTGGTGCCGAAGCTGAACGATATCGTGCAGGATCTGCAATACCTCACCAACCAGATGATCGAGCGCATGGAAGAGGATATCGAGGATTACCGCGAGCGCTTGCGGTACCTCATCGACCGCCGGTTTTTCCGCGAGCCGCGCCGGATTCTGGAAGCGCCTGCGCAACACCTCGACGAGGTGGTCCAGCGTCTGTTACGCGGTCTCGATCAATGGGTGCTGGTCAAACGCGGCAGTCTCACCCAAACCGTCCATCGTCTGTTCCAGGCTTCGCCCGGTAAACAGATTCAAAAAATGTCGGAGAGACGGATCGATCTGGTAGCGCGTCTTCAACGCCGAATGGAATCGCAGATTAAACTTAAAAAAGAAAAGCTGGGCGGCGTCGCCAAAAGTCTTGGCGCGTTGAGTCCGCTCAACGTGCTGGAACGGGGCTACAGCATCACCACTGCGCAGAAAACCGGCAAGGCGGTGACCTCCAGCAAACAGGTAAAAAAAGGCGACACCGTGCGCATCCGCCTGGCCCAGGGCCAGCTGGACGCCACGGTCGATGAAACGATAGATTAAGAACCGGAGAACACTATGGCAGAAATCAAATTTGAAAAGGCAATGAACCGCCTCGAGGAAATCGTCGAGGAACTGGAAAAAGGCGAGCTGGACATCGACAAGTCCCTCGAAATATTTGAAGAGGGTATCAAGATGTCGCGCGTCTGTTCCAAAAAGCTGAACGAGGCGGAACAGAAAATCGAACAACTCACCAAAAACCAGAAAGGCGAACTGGTAGCGGAACTGTTCCCCGCCGGAGCGGATGAAGATGAGGACGACGAGGATGACGACGACTAAAAAACTCCGCCTCGACCAGCTCCTGGTAAAAAAAAACTCGTGTCGTCGCGGGAACGCGCCCAAAGCCTGATCCTCGCGGGTAAAGTGCGCATCGGCGACGAACCGGCGGACAAGCCGGGGCGCATGGTGGCGGAAAACGCCGACGTTTCCGTTGCGGAAGACCCCAACCCCTACGTCGGGCGCGGCGGGCTGAAGCTGGCGCAGGCGCTGGAGGAATTCGGTGTCGATCCCTCGGGACTAACGGCGGTGGATGTCGGTGCATCGACCGGCGGTTTCACTGATTGCCTGTTACAAAACGGAGCGACCAAAGTGTTCGCCGTCGATGTCGGTTACGGCCAGCTCGACTGGAAACTGCAATCGGATGCGCGGGTCGTGGTGGTCGACCGCACCAACGCGCGCGACCTGTCATTGGACAACCTGGGCGGCCAGCCGCTGGACCTGGCGGTGATCGATGTCGCTTTCATTTCTCTCAAACTGATTCTTCCCGCCGTATTTAAGATTTTAAAACCGGACGGGCAGTGGATCGCCCTGGTCAAACCGCAGTTCGAAGTCGGCAAAGACGAAGTCGAGAACAAGGGCATCATCACCGACCTCAACAAACATGTCCGGGTGTTAATGGAATTGAAGCAGTTCGTCGAAGACGCGGGATGGACGCTTCACCATGTTTGCCGTTCGCCGGTCAAGGGGCAGAAGGGCAACCAGGAATATCTCATCCACGGCACACAACAAAAAACGGAGAACGGCGTGAACGAAACCACTATTCGCGAAACGGTGGGCCTATGATTTTAAGCGGCGACGATATTCACAAGGCGCTGGCGGAAGGGCGCATGATCGTCGAACCTGTTCCCGGCAAGGATCAAATCGATACCACCTCCATCGACCTGCACATGGGCGAGCCGTTGTGGATCTGGGATCCCGACCTGACGCGTCCGGAAGGCGAAGCGCTGAAAATCAATCTGGATGAATACGACTACCGGGAGTTTTCAAAGAAACATCAGCAGGAAGTGAGCAAGGAGCCGTCAGGGAAATATATCCTGCAACCGGGGCGAGTGTATCTCGGTTCCACGTTCGAAAAGGTCCGGTTTCCGGCCGGCTCCAAACTCGCGGGGCGGGTGGAGGGTAAAAGCAGTTTCGCGCGGCTGGGTCTCGTGGTGCACATGACCGCGCCGATGATCCATTGCGGCACCGGTCTCGGTATCATCACCCTCGAAATGTTCAACCACGGGCCGTTCGCCATCGAAGTGACCCCCGGTAAAACCCGTATCTGCCAGTTGATACTCGAAGAAGTGTCGCGCGAACCGGAGGAACGCACCGGCCGGACATTCACGCAACAGGAAGACGCGCAGGGTTGATAAATGCTATTTTATGAAGAAGAAATTCTAAACACAGATTCTTCGCTGACGCTCAGAATGACAATCCACATCTCTCTGTCATTCTGAACGCAACGCAGTGGAGTGAAGAATCTATGTTTAGATTTTAAAAGAATTCACGACTTGCCCGCGTATTGAATGAACGCGGTCAGCAGTTTGGGATCGAATTGCCCGCCGAGTTTTTCTTTCATCAGCGTCAGGGCCTGAATGGGGGGCATCACATCCCGGTAAGACCGGCGGCTGGTCAGCGCGTTGAAGACGTCCATGATTTTGCACACCCGCGCGGAGCTGTCGATGTATTGACCCGCCAGTTTCGATGGATAACCGGTGCCGTCGAAATTCTCATGATGCTCACCCGCCATGCGGAGCACGGTTTCTGGATAGCGCTTCAGTTCGCTCAGCGCCTTTTTACCGAAGGCGGGGTGCCGCCGGATGGTCCGTACGTCTTCATCGGTCAACTCGCTCTCCTTGAACATGACCTCCCTCGGAATGTATTTCTTGCCGATATCCGCCAACAGGCCGCCGAGGCAGATGGCTTCCTGTTTTTTGCGGTTCATGCCCAGTTCGCGGGCCAGGCACAGGCAGTACAGTCCGACGTTCACACAATGCGCGTGCGTGGAATTTTCCTTCAGCGTCAACTTGAATAATTCGGCAAACGGCAGGTTTTCGGATTCCACTGCCGGCGCCAGTATCCTGGGAACCTCCTCCAGCAGAATCAAAAATTCATCGGACGCATCGAGTTCCAGGTAATCCTGAAAGATGCGCGTCGCTACCGGGTACACCCTTTGGAAAACCTCCCGCACGGGGGGCCTGTCCTGCGTGAGACCCAGCAGAAGGTTTTTGATGATATTGAACTGGTAATATTTATAGAGATCGGCTTCCCTTATATAAAAAACTTCGGTCTGCTTTTCCTTCAGGATGGCGTCCAGGCGGGAGAAATCGCGGGGATCGAATTCGGCGAATTTGATAAATTTCCGGCGGCCCTCTACGGGAACCTGATAGAAAATATCAAAGCCCTCCCGCCACTCCTTCTGTAAGAAATCGCGGGTAATGGGTTTGAACTCCGATTTTTCTGCATCCGCCATAACTGCTCCAGCAATGTTACCTTTATTCCTTTAACTAAAAATTTTAAACGTTTCCGCGAACTCTGTATACCCCGGATTGATCCGAATGGATTTCAAACCTTTAAAACATAGATTCTTCTCAGAATGACAATTCGCATCTCTCTGTCATTCTGAGCGGAACGGAGTGGAGAGAAGAATCTATGTTTAGGTTTTTAAATTAAGGAAGAAGCCCCCCGGCCCCCTTCGGAGAAGGGGGAGAAAACCAACCACCCCCTCCTTACGAAGGAGGGGATACAGGGGAGGTTGTGGTACCCCTCTCCTTGATTTTGTAGTTTGTCAATTTATCGAATAATTTTGAGATGAAAATATGAGCCCCGGGCCTTGCCCGGCCCCACCTGTATCCTCCCCTCGGCAAGAGGAGGAATATTTAGGGCCGGGTGTTATGCAAAGGTTCCCTTTGGAA
>JAOUPX010000067.1 GCA_029879645.1 Nitrospinota bacterium | reverse complement strand
CACCACATTGGTAACCCGGTCTTCTTCCGGAAGATCGTCATTCACTGCCATATACTGACCGATAATTTCTGAAGCGCTCAGGTTTCCTTTCAAACCCAGAGTAGCGGTCAGGCAAAACGAGCAGGCCAGTCGACACCCTACCTGGCTGGAGATACACAGGGTATTGCGGGCTTTGTCGGGCATCCAGATGCTTTCAATTTGGGAACCGTTATCCAGTTCAAACAGATATTTAATGGAACCGTCCTTGGAATGGGTTTTGGCGGCTATCCGGGGCAAAGAGATGACAAAATGGTCCGCCAGGCGGGCTCTTAACTCTTTGGAAAGATTAGTCATTTGGTCGAATTGTCGGACGTGGTGGTGGTATATCCAACTGAATACCTGCCCGACCCGATAGGCGGGTACCCCCCAGTCGGAAAACAATTGCTGTAATGTCTGTTCTGAACAACCGATTAAATTTCTCATTGGCGAACCGCTCCTTGTGAGGTTATTATCATTCGATTCCCGTTACAAAACAAGTAGAGGATTCATAAGCGAGGGTCGATCCAACGTTGTGAATTGTTCCTGTCCGGTAAATTTTTTGTTTCCCGGTAAGGCTTTTGGGAAGGAAAAATCCAACCGGGTTGGTTCTTGGGCCTTCGTATTTTCAGTAGACCCCTTAAAACCTGGAACCCATTTATGAAAAACCGAGGAGGCCCGGGCATTCAGGAATGTTATCGTATCCTGAAGGTGAATCCGGGGGCGGACTGGTCGGTAGTAAAGAAATCCTTTTACGCGCTGGCACAGGAATATCATCCCGACCGCAATGCGGGAAGCCGGGTAGCCGAGGAAGAGTTTAAGAAAATTTCATGCGCCTATGAAACCCTGGAACGATGGACCGAGAGCCGCATGTTTTCTTACCGTGTTTATTCTCATGCCGCATCGGTTAAAGATCGGGTGGCTCCGTTTGATGAAGAGGTGAGACCATTTGATTTTCTTCCAGAGAGAGTCGAAAGAAATCTGAATCGATGGACTCGACAGATATGGAATGGGTTGCGGAGGTTTGAGGAAAAATGGCTGGAATTGGATGTGAAGAAGGAGGTTGCCATCGATCCGGTTACTGCTTGCCAGGGCGGATCCATTAAAATCAAAAACTCCGCAGGTAGTTTTCTGGTTCAGGTGCCGCCTCAATCCGGAGATCAAACGGTTCTCCGAGTTCCGGGGAAAGGAGAAAAGGGTTTCTTCAACCGCGTTCCGGGAAATCTTCTGTTAACTCTTCGGGTAGACTCAGGAAGACAGAAGCCCGCGAAAGTCACTGAATATTTTTATCAGGTCAAAGTTGTTCGGGACGGATTCCAACGCAGGAAAGTGAGAACGATTGAGACGCCCGAGGGACCGATCCAATATCTGCTTCCAAAAAATATTAAATCCGGTCAGTCGATCATCTTAAAGACAAAACCCCGCCCCCAAATCGGAAAAGTGAGTCATCACATCCTGGTCATCGAGCTTCTTTGAAATAAAGCGTGTTGTTGGTTTTGGGTTGAGAGTAGGTTTGGTACGAGTTAAACAGCACAAAACCATTGAACAAGGAGATAATAATCGTACATATAGCAATTCCCATTAGAATAGGGTAATCCCTCTGGGAGGGAATTTTAGCCATTCCAACTCCTGACAGGATAAGGCAAATGACCGAAACACCGAATCCCGTTCCCATAATTATCAGCAGGTCAGAAGACAGGGAAGTATTCCGATCCATATGATTGAGTACCGTAACCGCGAGTGCCAAAGGTGCGAGGCAAAAGAAATACGGACCCCACACCCAACCCGATCGCTGGCCCTTATTCCGGGCAAACATACGAAGACCGAACCAGAACAGGCAGATGAGCATACCGATTGAGAGATAGTCGAAAATGGCTTTCTCCCTCTGTTCTTTTCGGATATGGTTCAGAGCGCCGAGAACGTATTGCGCCACCTCTTCATCTCCCATCTCATAAAACCCGCCTTTATCCGTATCGTAGGCAAATACGCGCGCAGTGGTCGATTCTGCCGGCAGGGAAATAGCCCGGTATTTGTTTTTATCGGCCGATTCGATTTCAAGATAAACAATTCCAGTGTGATATTTTAAATTGTACTTTTGGATTTCCACCAGGTTTTTGGCATAGCGCTGGTTTTCTTTGTGGAACTGTTCCTGGATAGCCATCAGGTCCTGCATCGCTTGCCGGGCCTGAACGTCCTGGTCGTTTTCGAAGATGCGGGTGCATCCGCTTGCATAAAGGGCTATGATAATCAGCCACAGCCATGACTGCTTTAGAATTGGATTCATTTCGATAATAGATTCTTTTGAAATTAAAGGACAGGTTTATAGCACACCAACCCGGTTACGGCAATACAGCTGGTTCCGGAAATCGGATCAGGAAGCATTATGAAGCATCACCCTATATGGAAGCAATTGAAGTTTGTTACCGGTAATCCCAATAAATTGCGTGAAGCGCAGGAAATACTCGGGATTGAGATGGAGCAGGCGACCGCCGATCACCTGCACGAAATACAGACCAATGATATTCGGCAACTGGTTGAGCACAAGGTCACCGAAGCCTGGCGCGCGTTTCAATGCCCGGTCCTGGTAGAGGATTCGGGATTGATCTTTACGGCGTGGAATGGTCTGCCGGGTGCAATGGTCAAATGGTTTGAAAAGAGTGTTGGATGCGAGGGCATGTTGAAAATGCTGGCGTCATTTGAGGACCGTCGGGCTGAGGCTGTCTGCCTGGCCGCGATTTACGATGGCACAAAAATGATTATTGGAGAGGGCAGGGTACGCGGGACCATTGCTCCTCAAATCCGGGGCAGTCAGGGATTCGGATGGGATGTGATATTTATTCCAGAAGGTGATAACCGCACCTATGCCGAGATGAGTCCGTCGGAAAAAAATTCGAGATCTCACCGCAGGCGGGCGTTTGAATCCCTGAAGAGTCAATTATGAGTCGAGGTTCAATGCTGTCAGCCGGTCAAACAACTGTTTCAGGTATTCCCGGTAAACTTTAAGGTTGGCGAAAACAGCATCAGGATCCTTGGAGGAGGACTCAGGTTTTATTTTTTCGAAGTCCCCTACCATATCCTGCCAGGGAGTTCCCTTGGGGAGCCACTCCATTCGCTCTGCCAGTTCAAAACATTCTTTGGGCGTGGCGCAGGTGATGCTCTGTAACTGAGCGTGAGCCCGGATGCATTTCATGGCTGTGTTGCAAGTGAACTCGAAACGCTGAAGGGCGGCATCCCGGTAATAATCCGTAGGCTCGTTTTTTCCCATCTGCTGAAGCCATTGCAGATTCCAGTCCAGCTGGTTCAAAAGAATGTTTAGTGGTGGCAGTTCCGCCGGTTTGTCAGTCATGATTCAAATTTATTTCACAAATTCAAGGAAATGGGAAGAACTTTTGAATTGGCAATTTTATAATGATATTCTTTACCGTCAAATTTCAAAATCCATGGTTTTAATGAATCAGGTGACGGCTTTATGACCGAACAGGAACGCTTTATCGATAATGGGGACGAAACGGTTACCGACTGTGAAACGGGATTGATGTGGAAAAAAACCGATACCATGATCGATCTGAAAAAGTGGGTCAACTATCAGGAGGCCGTAGATTACACGCGCGAGCTTAACCAAAGCAGGTTTGCCGGGTACGACGATTGGAGACTCCCCGCCAAAGATGAAATGTATTCTTTGTACAACGAATCATTTTCTCTGAAAGACAAGTTCGGTAAGACCATTCACATCAGCGACAAATTTGCTGAGGGATGCGGTTTTTCAATGATTGCAAAGATGGTGGACGGCCGGATTCGTACCTGGGTATTGAAACTAAGGGACGGGGAATATGATCACCCTGATGGCTTATGGACCCTGGCTGAGGCCGCCAGGGCGGTACGCTCATTTAAATGAATCAATGGGAGTAATTCTTCATGCATGATATAGAAATTTACAATCCACCAGCAAACGTTTCCGAAACCGCCTGGATTCGAAACATGGACCAGTACCGGGAAATGTACGAGAGGTCCATCAAGGATCCGGAAGGATTCTGGGCTGAGCAGGCAGAACAGTTCATCTGGTTTAAAAAATGGGACAAGGTTCGGGATTATAATTACAACGTTAAAAATGGAAAAATATTCATTGAATGGTTTCGGGGTGGCAAAACCAACATTACAGTTAATTGCCTGGACCGCCATATCGAATCTCGTGGAGATCAGACTGCCATTCTCTGGGAGGGTAACGAGCCAGGGGAAACCCGAAGTCTGACATATAAGGAATTGCTGAATCAGGTATGCCGGTTCGCAAACGTATTAAAAAATCATGGAGTCAAGAAGGGTGACCGGGTATCCATTTACATGCCGATGATCCCGGAACTGGCGGTTGCCATGCTGGCCTGCGCGCGTATCGGGGCCGTCCATTCCATCGTCTTTGGCGGGTTTTCGCCGACCGCGCTGGCTGACCGGATTGTCGATTCCAACTGCACTGTGATCGTGACCGCCGACGGTTCCTATCGGGGTAGCAAGCCGGTTCCATTGAAAACCAATGTCGATCAGGCCGTCGACCTTGCCCGGAAAGAGGGTGTCACGGTGAAATCCTGTATCGTTGCCAAGCGTGTCGGAGATAAGATTGAAACCAGGATGACTGCCGGGCGCGATACCTGGTGGGATGTGGAAATGTCTGGCGTCGATGACGGTTGCGAGGCGGAAGTCATGGACGCAGAAGATCCGTTATTCATCCTGTACACTTCAGGGTCGACAGGTAAACCCAAAGGCGTTCAGCACAATGTCGGCGGTTACATGATTTATACCGCGATGACCCACAAATACATTTTTGATTACCACGATGGCGATATCTGGTGGTGTACGGCAGATATTGGGTGGGTAACGGGACACTCTTACATTGTGTACGGTCCACTGGCCAACGGTGCCATCACCCTCATGTTTGAAGGCATTCCCACGTATCCGGATGCCGGGCGTTTCTGGGATGTGGTGGACCGTCACAAGGTTACACAATTTTATACTGCTCCGACAGCGATCCGCGCCTTGATGTCGCATGGGGAAGAAACTCCCTCGCGGTACAACCTTTCCACGCTGAAAGTTTTAGGGTCAGTGGGTGAGCCCATCAATCCGGAGGCCTGGCGGTGGTATTACAAGCATATTGGACGGGGGAGGTGTCCCATTGTCGATACCTGGTGGCAGACCGAGACCGGCGGTATTCTGATCACACCTTTGCCCGGTTGTACGCCCACCAGGCCCGGCTCCGCCACGTTTCCATTTTTTGGAGTGAAGCCCGTGATCATCGAAGCGGAAACCGGGAAAGTGATGGACGGTAACGGTGTTTCAGGAGTACTGGCGATTGCCGAACCCTGGCCGGGGCAAATGCGGACGGTGTACGGGGACCACGAACGTTTCGAGGAAACTTATTTCAAAATGTACCCCGGTTATTATTTCACCGGAGACGGCAGTACCCGGGATAAAGACGGTTACTACTGGGTGACGGGCAGGGTGGATGACGTGATCAATGTTTCCGGACACCGTATGGGTACAGCGGAGGTGGAATCGGCCCTGGTGCTTCACGAAAAAGTGGCGGAGGCGGCGGTGGTCGGTTTTCCCCATGATATCAAGGGCCAGGGTATTTATGCCTACATCACCCTGATGGAAGGGGTTGATTATGCCGACGAATTGAAACAGGAGCTCATCCAGTTTGTACGGAATGAAATCGGTCCGATCGCCGCGCCGGATGTAATCCATTGGGCGCCCGGTTTACCCAAAACGAGGTCGGGGAAGATCATGCGGCGCATCCTGCGTAAAATTGCCGCGAACGAAGCGGACCAATTGGGAGATGTTTCAACGCTGGCGGATCCATCGGTGGTGGATCAGTTAAAAACCACCTATCAGGGGCTGGACAAAAAATAAGGGCAGGCAGGCGTGTAAATTAAGGGATCATGGAGCAGATAGCCTCCACCCCATGATTCTTCGCTAATCGGCGAAAAAGGAAAGATCCCCCTTCCTCCCCAAATGTATTGAGCTGTATTGGAAGCAATAACTTTATTCTAATTCTCTGATGTTGTCAACGCAATTCTTCTGATTTCTTGAGACTTAGGGGTTTTCCCGAAATTTAATCCACAGGAAACTCACAGTAATTTCACACCTTTAAAGTCCCTCAGGCCCAATTTACATATGTTGCAGGGCCAGTCGGTATTTAACCTCCCTCAGTCCTTTGTGGCTTAAAGGATTGAGAGGTTGATTGCGAAGGGCCTGGTTAAAAGCCTCCCGTGATTCGTTCAGCCGGTCGAGGTTCAGGTAAACCCAGCCCAGTCCGTCGTGTACCTCCGGCCAATCCGGATGGGTGTTCAATTCCTCCAGTAGATGCTCCAGAGCTTCCTTGTATTGTCTATTCTCGATGAGAGTGCGGGCCAGTTTTGTTCTGGCGCTGGTGACCATTTGGATTTCCACGCCGGGCTCGGAGCCCTGTATTTTCTCGGTGACGGGGTGGGTATCGGGATTGCGTTTAATACTCATTCTGAGAAAATCTTCGGCATCCTTCCAATTCTTTTCCTGGTAGTAGTTGTACCCCAGCCCTTTCATCGCTTCCGAAGACCGGGATTGGGTGGCCAGAGCGGTTTTGAACATTTTGACGGAGTCGGTATAGTTATGCCGGTGGTAATAGGCCCAGCCAATGTGATTGTAAACCTGCCATCCGAACCGTTCTTTCGCCAGGATGCTACGGAAATCGTCCGAGGAAGCGATTTCGGGATCGAGCGAGATGGCTTTTAAAAAATATTCCACACCCAGGTCGGGATCGCCTTTTTGATACTCAATCCAGCCGATTGCCATGTAAATGGATGCCCTGAGGGGCTTGCGGCGGGCTTTGGCCAGGAAATAGTCCCTGGCTGTTTCTGAATCCCAACTTCTCAAGATACTCCAGTCCAATAAGTACACGATATCCTTCTGATTGGGTTTAAGCGAATCCGCGATAATCAGGTTTTTGGCCGCGTCTTCGTACCGGCCGAGATGGTAATAGGCCATTCCCAGCCCCTTGGTCCAGTGCGATTGATATTCCTCGCGCACCTTGATTTTTTCAAAATTCTGGATGGCCAGCCGGTACTGCATTTTCCCTATCTGACTGAACCCCAGACCGCTGTAGGCCTTGGCCAGCGCAAAGGTGACCGGGCTGGATGGATTCTCATCGATGTAGTTGAAATATAAATAAGAGGCGTTTTTATAATCGCCTTTTTTCATTTTCAAGTCGGCCTGATAGAGTTTGGAGACCAGCATGCCTTTTAAATGGCGCATTCCCTGAAGGGCGGAAGTATCACGAGGGTCCTTGTCCAGTGCACTCTCAAACCAGTTCAGGGCATCATCCTGCTGTCCGCGTCTCAGGGCGATCCATCCCCGCATGGTGTAGGGGTAGGACCAGTCCGGATAATTCAGGTTCAATGTTTCGAATTGTTTTTCAGCAATACGGTATTTGTGGATGTCAAAATAGTGCCTGGCGACGGAGGCTTTTTCTTGAAGAGTTTTGTGCACCTCTTGAATTCCAAGGCGGGTCCCGATGAACCGCCCACGATCCTTCAGAGTTTCCTTGAACAATTTTTCAGCTTCGGCCACGTTTCCGGTTTTAAGCAAACTCCAGGCCAGTCCGTTGAGGGCGTCCAGGTTTTGGGCGACCTCTTCGGGTAGCCTTTGAAAAGAGTCCAACGCCCGGTTGAAAAGTTTTTTCCGGTAGAGCCGCCATGCTTCTTCCAGCGCGGGATAGTTTTCAGGCTGGTAATCCGGATATACGGACAACATGCTTCGATAGCGGGGTGCTTCGATATCCAATGTGAACAGCGACGCTGTCTGGATGCGGGAAGGGGCTACTTCCACCGGTTTGTCAGGCAGGCCGCGCCACCATTGTTCCCATTGGTCTTCAAGATCGTCCCGCTCTCCGAAAACATAAATTTTCTTGAAGTGGTATTGTGCGGATTTCTCTCTGGCCAGGAACAGATTGGCAAAACCAAGTCCCTTGTGGACCTCGTAGGAATTCGGAGATAAGGCTTCCGCCTGTGTGAATTTTTCCAGGGCCCGTTCATACGATTTCATCGCCATGTACGACCAACCCAATCCGATCAGGGGTTCCTCCTGTTTGGGGAAATGGGTGTAAGCGTTTTTGAAAGCAATGAGGGCTTTGTCATATTGTTTTTGAAAAAAATAAGCCCAGGGAAGAAACCGGATGGCTATGGGGTTATCCGGGGATTCCATCAGCGATTTTTTCAGGTAATATTCGGCGACTTCGTATTCATTGGATTTGAATTGCTCGATAGCGAATTCCAGATCCAGTTGGGATTTCGCTGTATTGGGATCCGTAGCGCCGGTGGCGTCAGATTTTATAAGGGTCGGGGCAGGGGCGACAGAGGGTTTGGCTGGAGATGCCGATTTTTTGAACCTCTGATCTGCGGTGACCTTGGGCTGGCCGGGGTTCATTTGGCAACCGGCTCCTGAAACGAAGATCAGGATGAACAGGATTAGCGCTCCATATCCTAGGGGTTTTTGATACAATGGGGTCACTTTAAATAAAGGGAATCGGAATTTCAGGGCCATAATCTTTTATCGGCATATTTTTCAAATATTTTAGCTGTTTAAGACGATAAAAAGGCTTGTATTAAATTTTTCCCGAATAATGAAAGAAATAGTGAAAATCGGTATTAATGGGGTATGATGCCCCCTTTTCCATTTTGAGGCAATATCCAGAACCTAATGAGCATTTATAGAATAACAGCAATACTTTTATTTCTCGCTTTACCCATGGGTTGTTCCCAGTCCAATGACGGGAAAGAGGGGGATCAGGCACCCTCAATTTCTGAGATAGAAGGGGTCAAGGACGACAAAGGTCCCGCTACTCCGCAAGGCGTTATTCCCGTTGAATTGTCGGAGGAGGACAAGATTAAAGCCAAACAAGCGCCCGAAGGCATGGTATTCATCAAAGGCGGGTGCTTCATCATGGGTAACGACGACGCCCAGGCCGATGAAAAATACGAGCACGAAGTATGTCTCGATGATTTTTATTTGGATCAATACGAAGTGACCCAAACCCGCTGGGAAAAAGTGATGGGGTTTAATCCCTCAAAAATTGTTAAGGCTGACCACCCGGTGGAGCAGGTCAACTATTACGATATCCAGAAATTTATGGAAAAATCCGGCGGCGCCTGCCGTCTGCCAACGGAAGCGGAATGGGAATACGCCGCGCGTGGCCATGCCCAAACCCGGTATTTCTGGGGGAACGTTATGGACGGCGCTTACGCCTGGTTCGAGGACAACTCGGAGAACTCCACCCATCCTGTAGGGCAGAAAAAACCCAATCAGTTTGGATTGTACGACATGATGGGGAACGTCTGGGAATGGACGGAAGATTGGTTCATTCCCTATTATGTGGGTAATAAGGAGACCAATCCCACCGGACCAAAAGAAGGTGAGAATAAGGTGATTCGCGGAGGATCGTTCGATTCGTCTGCCGGCGCATTGCGGATCACCAACCGCACCTGGCTGAATCCCAAGAACCGGGTATTCTCCAAAGTGGCCACGTACGGCGGCAGTGTCGACGAAAAATACAACTTTATAGGATTTCGATGCGCCAAGTCTATTGCATCCACATCCGTTGAAACATCTCCCGCCAAATCTGCGGAAAAGGAAAAAACTCCCGCCACCCAGGCAGGAAAGGAAAATCCTGCTGACGGATAATACGCAAATTTCTCCTGCAAAAGTCCCCTGATATATCTCTTACTTGGAATTTTGGAATAACGGACTAGCGGCAGTCTTTGCAGATCCCGAACATGTCGAGTTTGTGGGTGGTTATTTCGAAGCCGTGTTCCCTGGCTACGTCTTCCTGGAGTTTTTCAATCAGGGGATTGTGGAATTCGATGATCTTGCCGCATTGGGTGCAGATCATGTGATCGTGATGGTCGTGTTCGTAGTTATGCTCGTACCGTTTCTGGCCGTCTCCAAAATCGAGTTCGGCAGCAAGCCCGCTTTCAGTTAAAAGAGAAAGGGTACGGTAGACAGTGGCCAGGCCGATTTTCGGTTCCTTGACCGAAACAATTTTATAAAGATCCTCAGCGCTGACGTGTTCTTCACTTGCAAGAAACGCTTCCAGAACAGCACGTCTCTGTTTAGTGATTTTCAGGTTATGCTGGGTAATATAGTTTTCAAGAACTTCGTGTTCTTTCGCTGCCATAAAACCTCCCTGTTGGCCGAAATTTATCACGGTGATTCCACAGGAGTCAATCCATCATTTGCGGCTTCTGATTTCTTTGCCAGAGCATTAATCTGTGGGCTTGAGCCGCGAGAGCACTTCTTCAGCCAGTTGGTCTGCGGGTATTTCCCACTGGTCTCCGCCGTCCATGTTTTTCAATACATAGCGTCGATTCAGGATTTCATTGTCGCCGACGATCAGGGCGAAACGTGCCGCGAGTTTGTTGGCTTTTCGCATCTGACTTTTCATGCTTCCGCCGTCGATCTCACGTTCCACATACAGGCCAACAGTCCTCAGTTGATGAGTGATCTGAAAAGCCAGATTATGCGCCTCCTCGCCGAGGCAAACCAGATAAAGATCTGGAGACTTTTCGAGATGATTCAGTTTTTCCTCCGGCAGAATCGAGATCAGCCGTTCCATCCCCAGCGCAAAACCGAAACAGGGGGTGGGAGGGCCTTCGAAGTCTTCCACCAGGGAATCGTAGCGGCCCCCGCCACACACGGCATTCTGCGACCCCAGTCCGGTTTTAGCGATCACCTCAAATGTAGTTTTGTTGTAATAATCCAGGCCGCGCACGATTCGATCATTCACGCGATAAGAGGTGTTGACAGCATCCAGGTGCTTTTGAACCTCCGCAAAATCCTGTTGGCATTGCGAACAGAGATGGTCTTTAAACTTGGGCAATCCTTTGGCGATCTCCACATCGCGCTCAACTTTGCAGTCGAGAACTCTCAAGGGGTTCCTTTCATAGCGCTGGGTGCAGTTGATGCATAATTCCTTTAAGTGATTTGCGATCGCTAACTTGAGTGTCTCGCGGTACTGCGGCCGACATTCCTTGCAGCCCAGCGAATTGATTTGCAGTTCCAGTTCCTGCAATCCCAATTCCTTGAAAAACTCTATGAGGAGAGTCATCACTTCTGCATCGATAGCCGGGCTGGAGGATCCCATGGCTTCCACGCCAATCTGGTAAAACTGGCGGAGCCTTCCCGCCTGTGGCCGTTCATACCGGAACATCGGGCCAAAGTAGTACAACTTGGTCAAGGGGTTCTGGCCGTGCATGTTGTGTTCGATGTAAGAGCGGACAACGGATGCGGTACCTTCCGGTCTCAAGGTAATGTCATTGTCACCTTTATCTTTGAAGGTGTACATTTCCTTTTCCACGATATCGGTGGTATCGCCGATACTTCTTTTAAACAGATCGGTATATTCAAAAATCGGGAGTCGGATTTCCTTGAAGCCATACAGAGAAAATAGACGCTGGGCGACGGACTCTACCCACTGCCACTTTTCGATTTCACCAGGCAGGATATCTTTGACGCCTTTGATGCTTTTGATTTTCATAAGAGAGGCTGTGGGAATGAGATGAATAGGAATTATGTTTTAAGAAACTTGGAGGCCAGATCAACCTCCCGGGAACTGCCAATAAAGAGAGGGGTCCTTTGATGGATTTCTGAAGGTTTGATTTCCTGGATATTGGTTTGTCCGTCGGTGGCCTTGCCTCCGGCCTGTTCCACGATGAACGCCAGGGGCGCGGCTTCAAAAGCATATCGTAATTTTCCACGCGGATTTTTCTGATCGCCGGGGTACATGAAAATTCCTCCTTTGAGGAGGGTGCGATGGAAATCCGAGACCAGGGTTCCGATGTATCTCAGTTTGTAAGGCCGCTGAGTTTCCTTGTCTGTTTCTTTCATGTAGTCGACCAGGCTTTTCTGAGGCTCTTCCCATGTTTCAATATTGCCCTCGTTGATACTGTATGTGGTCCCTGATTGGGGAATTTTGATATCGCCGTGCGAGAGAAAAAATTCTCCCAATGAAGGATCGAGCGTGAACCCATGGACCCCTTCGCCCGAGGTGTAGACAAACATGGTGCTGGAACCATAGAGGATATAGCCCGACGCTACCTGTTGGGATCCCTTTTGCAAGAGGTCCTCATCGGTGACTTCCTTTCCGGGGCTCTGCTTTCGGTAAATGGAAAAGATGGTTCCGATGCTGACATTGACATCGATATTAGAGGACCCATCCAACGGATCCATGGTAAAAACGTATTTTCCCGCTTGATCGGGAGGAATAATTACCGGCTTGTCCAATTCCTCTGAGGTGATAGCGCAAATGAGGCCGGAATTTCCAAGTAATTTGATGAAAATTTCATTGGCGTATTCATCCAGCTTCTGGACCTCCTCACCCTGGATATTGACTCGACCCGTCAACCCGAGAATATTTTCTCCCAAACCCGCATTATTCACCTCGAGGGAGACAAACTTTGCTCCCACCATAATTTCCATCATCAGGCTGGTGAATTCACCGGTTGCGCCCTCGGCCATATTCTGGCGCCGCCGCAGGTGTTGAATGAGCGTAATACGTTCCATATTATTTTCTATGTTTGATTTATTGAGTATTTAGGAAAACGAACGAGTTAGCCGTGCAGGCTGGGGAGATTCTAACTGATTTAGTTGTTTTCGGCAAATGAAATGACTAGGAGGGCCAACCTTAATATTTGATTTTATTAAGATTAGTGAACTGGTTGAAATTCACTGGAGATTGGAAGATTTAATCAGAAAATCGCAATTCTAAGAGAAGCCGATGGCAAGTATCTCGGAATTTTAATTGATTATTTCCATAAATGTTGCATAATTTATTGAAAAATATAATCTTAAAGGTTTGAGCATGGAAAATCTGGTACGCGAATTTAGCGAATTTCTTGCGGTCGAAAAGCGGCATTCTCCCCATACGGTGGCGGGATATCGGAGAGATATCTCCCGGTTTGCTTCTTTTGAGCCAGGATTACCTTTAAAATCCGTTACTCCTTCACATATCCGAGAGTTTTTGCTAAGTCTCCATCAGCAAGGGTTATCCTCCCGTTCCATAGCACGGTCCCTTTCCTCTTTAAAATCGTTTTTTAAATATCTTGTGGGGGAAAGTCTGCTGGATGAGAATCCGGTGGAAACTCTGGAAACCCCAAAGATCTGGCGCAAATTACCCGGTACCTTGACTTTAAATGAGGTCGAAGCCCTTTTAAATCAACCGGATGTGGAGACTCCGCTGGGTCTTCGCGATAAGGCCATGCTTGAAGTTTTATACGCTACTGGGGTGCGGGTAAGCGAATTGATATCATTAAAAATAAATGATTTAAACCTGGAGGTTGGTTATCTCCGCTCCTATGGCAAGGGCGGTAAAGAGCGGGTGATTCCCTTGGGGGAAGTGGCACGATCATATCTTAAAGATTACTTAGAGAGAGGTCGCCCAAAACTCATTAAAAACAAAAGCCTTGCAATACTTTTTGTTTCACGCAGGAAAATGCCGATGACCCGGCAGGGATTCTGGAAAACGCTCAAGCAATATGTCTCTAAAGCCCATATTAAAGTAACTGTCTCCCCACACACATTAAGGCATGCGTTTGCGACCCACCTCCTGGAAAGGGGAGCAGATTTGAGGTCCGTTCAACAAATGTTGGGTCATTCTGATATTTCCACCACCCAAATTTATACGCATGTGGTACAAAGAAGGATGCGGGAGGTTTTTGAAAAGTGCCACCCGCGGCCATGAACAGAGATAGATAGGTTAATTTTTTCTTGACTCTTTACTTTATTAAAGCTAGTATTTTTAATACCTTACCCGCCTTAAAGCGTGACACCTTTGATTTTTATGATGTCTTTTAATTCAGCGGGTAGGCCATGAACCTGGTCGTAAAAATAGAAGATATTTCGGATGATGAGGAGTTTGTATTTGATCTCTCCGAAAAACCGGATTGCTTTGATATAGATCCAGAAGAGGGTGTTTTAAAGCAAGACGTCCGTGTTCAGGGAAGTCTCTCAAAGGTTGGTCGGGAGTTCTTTCTCAAGGGAAGTGTTTCTTCAGAAATAGAATTGACGTGTTCCCGTTGTCTGGAGCCCTTAATTTACCCTATTAGAGCCAAGTTGGAGTCTCATTATATTCCAGGCCCTGATGGTAAAGCGGGGGAACTGGATACGGATTTGGAGCTTCATGCTTCAGACATTGAAGTCGAGTATTACACTGATGATCGGATTGACTTGACTCAGGCCGTGTATGATCAGATGATACTAAGTTTGCCTTTGGTCAGGTTGTGTCAGGAAGAGTGCAAAGGAATCTGTTCTCATTGTGGGGGCAATCGGAATCAAAAGGACTGTCAGTGTTCGGAGGAAGGTGAGATCGATCCGCGTATGGCAGTATTGAGATCTTTAAAAGATAAATTAAAATAGTTTAAAAGGAAGCCAGCATGCCAGTACCTAAGAAAAAAACATCCAAATCGAGAAAAGGAATGAGGCGTTCGCATGACCATTTGAGCGTCCCCGCTTATAATGAATGCCCTCAGTGTCATGAGATCAAGCGGCCTCACCATGTTTGCCCTCACTGTGGATACTATAAGGATAAAGAAATCTTAGAGGTTGAAGCAGTTTAAGTAGCCTTTTAAATTCCAATCCAGGTCGACCGGTTTATTTGAATTTCAACCTTTGAAAAGGTTTTAAGTCATATCCCTAATAAACTGTCCAGGCATTTGCTCTTGTTAACCGCAAACTCTCCAATTAAATCCTGTAAAGGCAATTGGTGGATCCCCTTGGAAACCCGTCCGGAGGATAAAAATCTATAATGAAAATAGCTGTTGACGCCATGGGGGGAGACCATGCTCCGGAGGCCATTGTAGAGGGCTCCGTGTTGGCGGCGCGGGAATTCAATGTTCCCATTATTCTTACCGGTATTTCCCACCGTGTTCGTCAAGAACTTGAAAAATATGAGGACTGGAAGCACCTGGGAATAGATGTGAGGCATGCTGATGAAGTGGTCGATATGCATGACAGTCCCGGCAAGGTGATCCGATCCAAGAGAAAGTCCTCGATCAAAATTGGACTGGATCTGGTGAAGAATGGTGAAGCTTCTGCTTTTGTCAGCGCGGGTAATACCGGTGCTGTGCTTGCCTATTCCACTATCATTTTACGTCCGTTGAAAGGGGTCGACCGGCCTGCTATCGCTATTCAGCTGCCGAGTTCCAAGGGATCTTCGATTCTTCTGGATGCCGGCGCCAATGTGGATTGCAAAACCAACCAGTTGTTTCAGTTTGGAATTATGGGTCATTCCTATGCCAAGTACATTTTGGGGAATGATAATCCCAGAGTGGGTCTGCTGAGTATCGGTGAGGAGGATGTGAAGGGTAACGAAACCACCAAAGAGGCTTTTAAGTTGCTCAAGAAAAGCCACCTCAACTTTATTGGTAATATTGAGGGGAAGGAAGTCTATCGAGGTAATGCCGATGTGATCGTTTGTGATGGTTTTACCGGCAATATTGCTCTCAAGATCAGTGAAAGCCTTGCTGAAATGATAGGCGGAAGCCTTAAAGAACTTTTTAAAACAGGGATGACCACCAAGCTGAGTTATTTGTTGTTGAAGCCTCATTTGGCTGAGTTGAAGAAGAGAGTGGATTATTCAGAAAAAGGTGGCGCGCCGCTTCTCGGAATCAACGGGGTGTGCATTATCGCGCATGGCAGTTCCAGTCCCAAAGCTATCAAAAATGCCATTTACAGGGCCCATGAATTTGTCGAGAAAAAGATTAATGAACATATTTGTGAGGATATTGAATACAATTTAGATGGCAAGGGATCACTCTGGCAGCACATTAAAGAGATTGTTTCCGGCTCGGAAGATGGATCCCTGGATCCCGAAGCACCCAAGGACCCAATCGATCCTCCAAAAAATTAGGTTGTCGTTTAATAATCCGTTAGACAGAATTTCAGCATGAAAAAATCTTCATACTATCAGGCCAAAATTGCAGGAACCGGTATGTACCTTCCTGAAAAGATTTTGACCAATGCGGACTTGGAGAAAACTCTTGATACCTCGGACGAATGGATCCAAACCCGCACTGGTATTCAAGAGAGAAGAATCGCTCAGAAAGATGAGGCTTCTTCCACCCTGGGCGCTAACGCCGCGAAAAACGCCCTGAATGATGCCGGGTTGACTCCAGAAGATCTGGATTTGATAATTGTCTGTACCTCGACGCCGGATGTTCTTTACCCATCTACCGCATGTTTTGTTCAGAAGATTATTGGTGCTTCCCGGGCAGCAGCGTATGATATTTCTGCCGTATGTTCTGGCTTTGTGTTTGGGTTGTCCATCGCGGAGCAATTTGTTAAAAGCGGGCGATATGAACACGTGATGGTGATTGGCGCAGAAGTCAATTCCCGGATTATGGATTGGACCGACCGCAAGACTTGCGTGTTGTTCGGCGATGGTGCCGGAGCGGCTATTTTAAAACGCGTGGAATCCAGTGAGCCTTCGGGAATTCTTTCGACGCATATTCATTCAGATGGCAATCATTCCGATTTTTTGATTGTCCCCGGCGGTATCGGACGTGAGCCGGTCAATAATGATGCTGTTGATAATAAAATGTATTGCTTGAAAATGGCCGGGCAATCGACCTTCAAAATGGCGGTCAAGAGAATGTCCGAGGTGTCTGTGGAATGCCTGGAATATAACGGATTGACCACTGAGGATGTCGATGTCGTGGTACCGCACCAGGCCAACCGGAGAATAATTGAAACGGTATCCCAAAAACTAAATGTACCGTTGGATAAGTTTTTCATAAATATTCATAAGTATGGAAATACCAGCGCCGCTTCAATTCCAATTGCACTTCATGAGGCGCGCGAGTCAGGGAAAATTCAACAAGGTAACCTGAGCCTGCTCACCGTTTTGGGTGCGGGCTTAACATGGGGAGCGGCGGCGATTCGATGGTAAAAACTGCTTTAGTATTTCCCGGTCAGGGATCCCAGTTTGTTGGAATGGGAAAAGAATTTTTTGATTCTGATGCCGAATGCCGGGCAATGTTTGAAGAAGCGAATGAAGTGCTCGGTCAGGATATTTCTGAGATCTGTTTTAACGGACCGGAAGAAGCTTTGAAGCTTACCGAAAACACTCAGCCGGCTTTGCTGATCCATAGTAGTATAGCCTTGAAAAGGTTTATGGAGCATGATATAGAGTTTGTGATGGCGGCTGGTCACAGCCTGGGTGAATTTTCAGCGTTGGTGGCGGCGGGAGCGCTTCAGTTTAAAGATGCCGTGCACCTGGTTCGACAGCGTGGCCGATTCATGCAGGAAGCTGTTCCGGTCGGCGTGGGTGGCATGGCGGCCATCATCGGTTTACCTCTGGAGAAAATCCAGGAACTCTGCAATAATATTTCCGCGAACGGTAAAGTCGTTCAACCGGCCAATCTAAATAGTCCTGAACAAATAGTCATTGCGGGTCACAAGGAATTGGTGGAAGCCGTTTCTGAAAACGCCAAACAGGCGGGGGCCAAAAAGTCAGTTATCCTGCCAGTCAGCGCTCCTTTTCACTGCTCTTTGATGAAACCGGCAGAAATCAAACTTCAAAAGGAATTGGAGCAAACAACATTTCAGGATTTAAAAACTCCGGTCATTTCCAATGTTAAAGCCCAGCCTGTAACCCAAGGAAGTGAGGCGCGCGCGGCTCTGGTTGAACAGGTATGTTCCCCCGTACGATGGTTGGAGACAATGCAATACATGGTGGATCAGGGAATCGAGGCAATGGTCGAAATCGGTTCCGGCAAAGTGTTGTCCGGCTTGATGAGGCGTT
>JAOUPX010000146.1 GCA_029879645.1 Nitrospinota bacterium | reverse complement strand
TTACCCAAAACCAACCCCACCTTAATCCTCCCCTTGGTAAGGGGAGGAATATTTATGCATCGGCCTTATGCAAAGCCCTCCTTTGATAAGGAAGGGAGTTACTTATGCAAAAAGTCTTTATAAAAGGAGAACACATGTTGAAACGTTTGTTGAGTCTGTTGTTGATCATATCGGTTGGCCTGGCGCCTTTGCCGGTTTCGGCGGTGAAGTATAAAGGCGACCTGGAAGCGAACGAGTCGCTGACCCTGCCGGAACAGAGCGCAACACCCGCCAATCCGGCAGGCGGCAAGCGCAAGCTGTACTTTAAAGATGATGGGACGCCCCACTCGCTGGATTCCCTCGGCAATGAAAACCCGATCGCCGGGAGCGGGTATAAGAATTATCTGATCAACGGCGGCTTCCGGTTATGGCAGAGGGGGACGGGCTTTACGTCCAATAACGCCTATGGCGCCGACCGCTGGAAACATGCCTACGGCGACGGCGCCGGAACGACCAGCCGTCAACCGTTTGCTCCGGGGCAGACCGCCGTTCCCGGAGAACCGCACTATTTCTGGCGGCATGATCGAACCGCCGCCGCGACGGCCACCAACACCGTGATCCGTCAGAGGGTGGAGAGTGTGCGTACCCTGGCGGGCCAGACCGCGACCTGGAGCTTTTACGGCAAGTGCGGCGCGGCAAAAGGATTCAACCTGTTCATCTTCCAGAATTTCGGGACGGGTGGATCGCCCAGCGCGCAGGTGGTTACGGGTCCGGTCGCATTTAACTGCGGTACGTCCTGGGCCCGGCATCAATTTACTTTCAACATTCCTTCTATAATTGGGAAAACGGTCGGTAGCAACGGCAATGATTTTGCCGAGATCGTGCTTCAGGAGTCGGGATCCTTTTCCACGTTTACGCTGGACCTGGCTCAGGTTCAGCTGGAAAAAGGCTCGCTGGCCACCTCCTTTCAGGTCCGGCCCCTGGGATGGGAGTTGGTCCTGGCCCAGAGGTATTACAGTAAAACCTATGACCTGGAAACCGCTCCCGGTTCCGCCACCTCCGCCGGGTATGCGGAAGGCGGTGTATCCGGTTTGACCAGCGGCGGGCACGCCATCCGTGTGCATTGGCCGTTTCCATCGCGGATGAGAACGTCGCCCACCATTACTTTGTATTCCCTTAACGGCACCAGTGGCATGTGGACCGATGGGACCAATACCGATCGGGCGGCCACCCCTCAGCGTACCGGTCAAATGGGAACCAGTGTCGAAGTGACTGTACTTTCCGGCGGCGATGCGCGGGTGGGCGGGCATATCACCGCCGATGCCGAATTGTAAATCGTGACTAGGCGCGTTTGGTCTGGGCGTTCTCGATGATGTCCTGAATGGTTTGGGGAAGGGTTTTGATGTCGATCGGTTTGGTGATAAAGCCATCCATGCCAATCACCTGGCAGGCGGTGCGTTCGGCTTCCTCGTCGTGGGCGGTCATTGCGATGATGGGGGTGTATTCCGGAGTGGTGATGGCCGAAGCCTTCTCCTTGGCGCGGATTTTCTGAGCGGCTTCGATCCCGCCCATCACCGGCATTTCGAGATCCAGGAGAATGACATCGAAGGTCTCGTTGAGAAACCGGTCCACCACCTGTTGGCCGTTTTCCACCGGAATGACTTCATGACCCCTGCGTTGCAGGAGCCGGGTGGCGAGATCCAGGTTGATCGGATTGTCATCCGCCAGGAGAATTTTGTAAACAGGGGAGGTCATTAGAAATCCTTCCAGGCGCCGATAATTTTTCCGACAACCGGTTGTGGGTTTTCGTTCAAGTCGATGATCTGTATTTCGGCGACCGGATTGATCGGCCGCAGAATGAGCAGGTTGTTTTTCCGTTCCAGGTACTTGGCGGTCAACCCTCCTTCATGATAAATCGCAAACATCTTATTTTTAACAATTATTTTATCGTCGCGGTCGATGACCACAATGTCTCCGGGATGAAGCATGGGCTCCATGGAATGCCCGTCCACCCGGCTGGCGACCAGATTGGCGCGCTTGCCGGCGGCGCGGATGTGCAGAAGAACGTAATCCTCAATACTGTCTTTCGGGATGATCGGCTGACCGGCGGCGATGGCCGATTCGGTCAGCGGCACGGACACAAAATCCTCCCCGGCAATCTGCGGAGTTTTCTGCGTACTGGTGGTCTGAAAAACTTTGAGCCGGGGACTCTGATACAGCTCTTCATCGGTGAGCAGGGCGCTGGGGGGGAGGCCCAGGGCCGCGCTCAACTGTTCAATAAGATCGCTGGAGAAAAGACATTTTCCCTGCTCGTACAGGTCCAGCACATGACAGGGCAGGGACAGCCGGGCCGCCATTTGCTCGATCGACCAGCCCTTCCACTCCCGGAAAGCCGCGATCCTGCGGGCAATTGAATGGTTTAGGAGAGAGTCCGGTACCCGGCCGGAAACCAGCCATTGCAGGTCCAGATGAAAATACTGAGCAATTTTAGAGAGCGCCTCGGTATCGGGTAACCCGTTGCGTTGCAGGCACTTCTTCATATTTTCATAGGTCAGGCCCACGGCCTGGCAGAACTCCGTCAACGATTGACCGGCCTGCAGATCAAGGATTCTCTGGAGAGTTGGATTGAGTTCAGTATTCGGCATAGGAAACTTTTGGTTGACAGCTAGGGACATATATCCCATAATATATCACAGAAAGGGACAAAAGTCCCAATCCCCTTTACAATTTAATGAGAAATTCTGCTTCCGCCGGATGGATGGCCCTTACGCCGAAATCGAGCGGATTGAGCAATTTCCTAAGGATCGCATAAAAATCCGCATGCCAAAATGAATTTATCTGTTGGGTGTTTTTTGGCGTGGGTGAGGTTGTTACTTCTATGTGGAATTACTTGTTTTTAATGAACTAACTGGAAGAAGCGAGGGAGGACATCTAATGAAAAAATTGAAAGTGGTGAAAACCGCCGGGAGTAAATCCGATCAACGGTTGTTCCGGTGCCCGGTGGTGGTCATTCCCCTGGCGGGCCGCGAGGTGATCAAGCGGGGGTGCGGGCGGCTGGGAATGACGGAATTTGATGCCGGGCGGCGGTGCCTGTATTGCGGCAATTATATTTATCGAAAGACCGCCAGTGTGGAGTCGATGTGGTTCCATTTCCGCTGGGCGCGCGAATACTGGCGAACGCACAACACCCAGGGCCGCGACTTCGTCAATGGCGTTCCCGTGTCGGGCCGGGCGGAATCCCTGCCCTCCTCCTGCCTGTCCGATTTGTCCGAGTCCCGCCCGCCTCGCTGGTTTCCGTATTTTTTGAGCCACAGCGACCGCGAGTTTCATGAATATTTGCTCAACCTGAAAGCGAGTTGAAATCGATCATGCCTGCGAAGAAATTAAAACAACCGGTGTGCGCCGTTCAGGTTTTATCGTCCAAGTCCTGCGCGGGAGAAGTGACCGAGGTGGTTCTGCTCTCCGGGGAAGCCGTGGAGCAGAGCGGCTATCCGGACCGGGTGAACCTGTGCCCGGTGCATCATCAACTGGAACTGATGGTGTGGGGCGTCCGCAAGTTTTTTGAAATTTATCCGGTGTCCCTGTCCGGTGTGCCGGGAGCCGCCCGAAGCAAAATCGACGGAGCGCAATCGGGCGAATCGTCCGGTGAGGCCTGGCGGGAGGCGCTGGATTCCCTGCCGGACGATCCGCGTCTGTGTTTCAGCCAGCCGGATCAGCTGGAGTTCTGGTTGAACCGTCTGGGGAGCGATGGCTCCGATGGCGAGGGCCAGCCGCGGGCCGAGTTCGCGCATCTGAAAGAAGCTTCCATCGATCTGGCGGAGGCGCGCCTGACCGACAAGCAGTTGATGGCGGTGTGCATGGTGTTTTACGGCGGCGTGACAAAGAAACGAGCCGCGCAGGCGATGAGCATCACCAGCCAGGCCCTGTCCGATCACATCAAGGCCGCCCTCAAAAAAATCGAAGAGAACATCATCGGACGCTAATCGGTAATTTTATAAAAATCTAAACATAGATTCTTCGTCGGCAGCGCTCCTCAGAATGACAAGACCTATCTTTCTTTCATTCTGAATCCTTCGGCAGGCGAAGGATAAACTCTACCCATTGAAATGAAGAATCTTTGTTGAACAAATTATCCCGGAAATTCCCACGGGGGCGGGTCATTGGGCCGGGCGAAACCTCTGCCGTCGTTGCGCTTCTTTTGATTTTCAATCAGCCGCTTCCACAGGGGGTGATCGGGTGCGCTTTCCCGCGTGCGGATGAACAGTTTGGAAATCGGGTCCTGGTAAATCTTCTGCCAGCCCGGAGTGTGCTCCATGAGGGTATGGGGCGGTTCATTCTTTTTGGTCAGGACCAAGATGGTCGGCCAGTCGTTGAGCAGGGCCAGCCCCTCCGCCAGGCCGTGTTCGAAGGCGCGGTTCAGTTCGATGATCTTTTCCGGATACGCGGTGCGGAACCGGCCGTCGATGGAGACACGCGAGCCGGGCGATTTCCAGATCATGTATTCCCCCCAGTCGAACGGCACCACCAGGTTGCCTTCCAGCTGGTTGGCTTCCATGAATTGCGCCGCATAGGTGGGGTAGACATTGGGGTCCACTCTGATTTTAAAATTGTTGGTCCCGTGTACTGTCCATTGCGTGAATGCCAGCCACGCAAAAAACATGGCCAGAACCCCCTGCGTCACCCAGTGGAAATGGTTCGACAGCCGGTCGTAATAGGGTTTGAAGTCCCACTGCAACCAGCGTCCGTAATGGGACAGCAGATAGGGCGCCAGCATAATGGCGGTGAGGACCGTATGCCGCTGATGGCGGAACCCGTACACCACCGCCAGCACGATGACTGCTATTTCCCAGATGCGTTTTTTCTGCGGCATAAAAAAGGTGGCGATGAACAGGAGAACCAGAACCTTGTACTGCCAGTACGAGGCGTCGGTTAAAGTCACCGGTCCCCATTCGCTGATGGCGCGCGGCTTGCCGAGGGACTCGACAAAGAACAGCCACAGGTTGTAGCCGTAGGGATTGATCAGCACCGCCACGCAGGACAGCAGGAAATATTTCACCAGCAGGGTGCCTTGCTTCTCCCCGGTTTTCAAACAGCGCAGGAACTCGATGGCGGCGATGGTGCCGAAGATCCCCAGCCCCGCCACCACCCCGCCGTGGCTGTTCACCCACACCAGCATGATGAGCGGCGTCCACTTAATGATGCGATGGTTGCCGTCGAAAAACTTCTGCAGAACATAGACCAGCAGAGTCAGGCACAGAAAAGTGGCCAGGTGCGGACGGGTCATGAATCCCGGCGCCATCACCGGAATGATGAGGGCGAACAGGACCAGATAGACCGTCAGGTTGGAATGGCGCGCGAAGTACAGCGAGGACAACAGGTGAACGATCAGAATTCCCAGCGCGGCCTTGAACACCAGCAGGCCGGTGGAATCGAACAGATGATAAATAAGGTACAGCGACACCTCCATCAGCCATTCGTGGTTGATCCAGCGGTAGCCCTGGGCGGTGAAGGAAAAGGGATCGGTGGCGTGCACCTTTCCCTGCTCCCAGATGTCCTGCCCGAAGCGCAGGTGTCCCCACAGGTCCGGGTCGGCGGTGATGTAGGAGAATTGCGCGAAGGCAAACGCGGCCATCAGGATGCGGAGCCAGATCTGCAATCCGTTCCGGCTGTCGGGCGTTGAAATGGGTTTTGAGTCGGATAGAGTCACTAATAATAATTTAAGGGACGAATCGCCTCCGAACAAGCAAAATTGGGGTTTCGCCTCTTTGCGGAGAGATCTGTGCAGGCGGATTATCGTTCGCCCTGTAAGCGTCCGCCTGTTTGCCGCAGGCCTTGCCTGCCCGTCTCCCTTGAGAGGAAAGATCATTAAGCCCCCTCATCCTAACCTTCTCCCACCAGGGGAGAAGGGAATT
>JAOUPX010000145.1 GCA_029879645.1 Nitrospinota bacterium | reverse complement strand
GGGAGCGTTGGTGGGAAAAATACGGAAAGCGCCTAACGTTCTCGATCCAGGAAAATCGTCTTCTACCTACCGATTGATACTGTCTGAAATATGTATCCCCGATCTCCATTGATCCGAATTATGAAATGGGTTATTTTGGATAACCATATTTTACTGACCCAAGGAGCTTCATCATGAGAATCTTGCTTTCCTTTTTTCTGATATTCAGTGTTGCCGTTACGGCCCAGGCCGGAATCCAAACCCAGGAAATCGATTACTCTTCGGGCGGCGCCAAATTGAAAGGCTACCTGGCATGGGATGATTCCATCCAGGGTAAGCGACCGGGAGTCCTGGTGGTGCATGAATGGTGGGGCCACAACGAACACGCTCGTGAAAGGGCCCGCATGCTGGCGGAACTGGGTTATACCGCATTGGCGCTCGACATGTACGGCGACGGAAAAACCGCTGACCACCCGGAAAAAGCCGGGGAGTATATGAATGCTGCCATGAAGGACTGGGAAGGCAGTAAGGCGAAATTCAACGAGGCCAAAAAACTGCTTCAGGGGCACGCAACGGTCGACCCGAAGCACATCGCGTCGATCGGTTTCTGCTTTGGCGGCACAGTATCACTGCGCATGGCGCGGGAAGGGGCCGATCTGGATGCGGTGGTTGCCTTCCACGCGGGGTTGCCCAAAGGGCCTGTGTCGGCCGGAAATGTGAAGGCGGCGGTGCTGGTTCTCAATGGATCGGATGACGCCTGGCTGGATCCCAAGGGGGTGGCTGAGTTCAAAAAGGAAATGTCCGCCGCGGTAAAGGATTTCAACTATCTCATCCTGGCAGGGGCAAAACACGGCTTTACCAACAAACAGGCCGATGACTTCCGCAAGAAGTTCAAGATTGATAACCTGGAATACAATAAAGAAGCGGACCAAAAAGCCTGGTCCGCCATGCAGGCCCTTTTCAAGCGGGTTTTCGCCCGGTAAGATGATCCCAGGTCACCGGGTGGGGCAAGGGCCCCCGCCCGGGGCCGAATCTTCCATCCACCCGCCGTTCCGGCTGGCTTAAAAATTTTCTTTTAATTTTGTTTCTGGAAAAAACTTCCCTGCTATAATTTATTTACCAGCACCAACGGTCGCTTCTTCCATCCCGTTCCGGCCTGGTACCGATGACAGGCTTCCCTCTTCCCCTTGCTCAGGGAGCCGAAAGTCCGGTGCGTTTGTTGGAGGGCCTAAAAGACCCGGTCCCCTTCCGGGCCTCCTAAAGCAATCTCCGTATTATTGAATTGCATTTTGTTTTTTGGAGAAAATTAAACGAATGGAAATTCCTGCATCTGCACTTCCAGCTAAAAGTCTGGTTGGCAAAAACGGTTCCCACAAAAAAAACAAACTTTCTTCCCAGCGCACGCTCGGACCGGTTTCGGATTTGGAGCGTCATTTGCCCAACGAATGGTGGAAGGATATCTTCAATGCGCTGTACCTGAAAACAGACGGCGACGTGGTTGAAAACGATTTAAACACCATCCGCGACGTAGATATGATTCTCAAAACCACCGGGATTGATAAGGGTTGTTCGGTTTTGGATTTATGCTGTGGGCAGGGACGTCACACACTCGAATTGTCTTCGCGGGGATTCACCAACGTTTCCGGCGTGGACCGGTCGCGTTATCTGATCCGCCTCGCGCGCAAGCGGGCCAAAGCGAGGGGACTCAAAGCAACGTTTTCTGAAGGGGACGCGAGAAATTTCCGGGCTACACAAAGTTCCAAGGACTGTGTGGTCATCATGGGAAACTCTTTCGGTTATTTCGAAAGGGAAGAGGATGACCTGCAGGTATTGGAATCGGTCAAGCGCGTGCTCAAATCCGAAGGCCATCTGGTGCTCGATATTGTGGATGGCGTGTGGATGGCCCGCAACTTTGAACCGCGTTCCTGGGAATGGATCGACCAGAGCCATTTTGTCAACCGCGAACGGTCGCTTGCATCCGACGGCAAACGCATCATCTCCCGTGAAGTGATCACCAACTCTGAAATAGGTGTGCTCGCGGATCAATTTTATGCGGAGCGCTTGTATACGCAGGAGGAGATCATCCGGCTGTTGCAGGGGCTGGGGTTCCAAAACATCCAATCCCACGGCAACCTGATTTCCGAAAGTACGCGCGGTCAGGATCTGGGAATGATGGCCAACCGCCTGTTCATCACCGCGCGTGGTCCCGTTAAACATCCTGTAGTATCGCCTGACAAAAAAGAAACGCTCAGGGTTTCGGTGCTCATGGGCGACCATCGTTTGCCGGACGCAGTTAAAATGAATGGCCAGTTCAACCCCGAGGATATGGAAACCATCAATATTTTAAAACGCGACCTGGAAAAAATACCGAATTATAAATTTCAGTACGTCGACGATCATAAATCGCTTCTGCAACAGTTGATGAGCCAGAAAGCGGATTTGTTTTTGAATCTGTGCGACGAGGGCTACAACAATGTTCCAACAATGGAGTTGCACATTCCCGCAATTCTGGAAATGCTTAATATCCCTTACACAGGAGCGGGGCCGGGGTGTCTGTGGCTGTGTTACAACAAATCCAACGTTCGTGCGCTTGCCGCCAGCCTGGATGTGGATGTGCCGACGGAAACCTATTACGATCCGGCAGATCAGGCCGCCAATCTGCCCTCTTATTTTCCTGCGCTCATTAAACCGAACTGCGGCGACAGTTCCATCGGTATCACGCAGAATGCCGTGGTCCGGACCGCTGAGCAATTGATTGATTACATCGATCATCTCCGGGAAATTCTTCCAGGAACTCCGCTGTTGATTCAGGAATATCTGGAAGGGTCGGAATACAGCGTCGGCCTGGTTGGAAACCCGGACAAGTTTGAAGTCCTGCCCATTCTGGAAGTGGACTACAGCGGTTTACCGCCCGAGTTACCGAAGATTCTGTCCTATGAATCGAAATGGGATCCGAATTCACCTTACTGGACAGCCTTGAAATACAAGGAAGCGGAAATCAGCGAGGAGACTCACCGCAAGCTGGTGCATTTTTCCATGCGACTGTTCGACCGCCTGGAATGCCGGGATTACGCCCGGTTTGATTTTCGATGCAACTCCGAGGGCGTGCCAAAACTGCTGGAGGTGAATCCTAATCCGGGTTGGTGCTGGGATGGCAAACTGAATCTCATGGCGGGGTTTGCCGGTCTGGAATACTCAGGTCTTCTGGACAAGATTCTTCAGGCGGCCAGAGACCGGTTGGGAAACCGGTGACCTTTCGTATCCGGAAGTTTTCCCAACAATGAAACAGACGCCCTACAAACTCATAGAAAAACGGTTTGAGCGGATCGATACTTTACGGAGCATCATTCATCTTCTGCGCTGGGACGCAGAAGTGATGATGCCTCTGGGAAGTAATGAAATCCGGGCGGCGCAACTTTCCCTGCTGGATCTGGAGTGCAACTCCATTTTGCGGTCCAAAAAAACCGCTGTACTTCTGGACCGGGTGGAATCCACCGTTTGCAATTTAACGGACTGGCAACAGGCCAACGTCAGAGAGATGCGGCGCCTGTGGATTTACGGGAATACCGTTCCAAAGCGCCTGATTAACTCCCTCCACCGTGCCGTTACCAAAGCGGAAGTGCAATGGCGAAAAGCGGTTGAGACAAATAATTACAAGACATTGTGTCCTCATTTGGAACGGGTGGTTGATCTGGTGCGGGAAAA
Organism: Nitrospinota bacterium; assembly: GCA_029879645.1. Taxonomy (GTDB): domain Bacteria; phylum Nitrospinota; class Nitrospinia; order Nitrospinales; family Nitrospinaceae; genus SZUA-226. The sequence continues at coordinate 2,214 of JAOUPX010000145.1, read as the reverse complement.
GGCCCATCACCTGGCGGGAAAGCTGGGTTGCTCTCCCTACGATGCGTTGCTCGATGAATACGATCCCGGACGAAGGGCATGCGAGATAGATCCGGTGTTTGACTCTCTGAAAACATCGCTTCCCGGCCTGATTGCAGAGGCGATTCAATGGCAGGAGGGGATGCCTGTCTTGAAAATCAATGCCGAGATACCGGTGGCGCGCCAGCGCGAACTGGGTCGGGCCGTGATGAAGCAGTTGGGATTTCCGTTTGAAAAAGGACGGCTGGACGAAAGCCTTCACCCGTTCACCGAAGGAACGGCGGAGGATATCCGTATTACCTCCCGGTTTTCAGAAAATGATTTCTTATCCGGCCTGATGGGTGTTCTTCATGAAACCGGTCACGCCATGTACGATTTCGGTTTGCCATCGGACTGGTTTCTGCAACCGGTGGGCCGGGACCGTGGCATGACGATTCACGAAAGCCAGGCCCTGCTTCTGGAGATGATGATCGGTCGAAGCCGGAAATTTTTTGAGTTTGCGGCCCCCCTGATCGCCGAGACTTTCCAGGCCTCCGGGCCGGCATGGGCCCCGGAAAATTTGTTCCGGCTGGCGACCCGCGTGCGCAAAAGCTTCATTCGCATGGAAGCAGACGAGATGACTTACACTCTTCATGTGATGATGCGTTATGAAATTGAGAAGAATATTTTTGATGGAACGATCCTTGTTAAAAACCTTCCCGAGGTCTGGAACGAAAAATTTAATGAGGTCATGGGATTCTACCCGAATACCCTTAAGCAGGGTTGTCTTCAGGATTCACACTGGCCGCAGGGGTATTTCGGATATTTTTCGACCTATGCTCTTGGGGCGATCATGGCGTCGCAATTGTACCGTTCCATAAAACTGGAAAAGCCCGAAGCACTGGACCAGATTCCGCGCGGCAACTTCGAACCCCTGTTCGGATGGCTGAGTGACAGGGTTTATTGCCATGGGGCGAAGTTGTCTACGCAGGATCTGGTCCAGCAGGCAACCGGTGAGGGCCTAAACGGGGACCATTATCTGTCCTACCTGAAAGAGAAGTACCTCGGCACCTCTTAAGTAAAAAGGGGTCCCGGTCGGACGCCCAGTTTTCTGAACAGAATGTCCATGGGACAGAATTTAGTGAACGCACTTTGAAATAGCATGAAACCAATGAATGCGGTGAAGTAAAACCAGTTGAGGTGAACCAAAAAGCCTAATACTACAGTGGTGCATATAAAAGTTCCTGCAACGGCCAAAACCATACGATTGGAATTCATATTATCCTCCTAAAGCAAATGTCAAGGATGCTGGGGGAGCAAGGCCAGAAGCCACCAAGATTCAGGCCGCCTTGCTCTCCCCGGCATTCATTCAGTTAATTAACGCCGCGCTTCCAGAATTAGATTGAAGGGCGTTTCCGTGGCCCGGCGGAACCGGGTGAATCCTCCGGAGGTCACCACTTCACGAAGTTTCTTTTCCCCTGCCTGGGTTCCAATGGCGGCGCCCACTTCCTGGCTCAAAGAGGACGGAGTGCATACAGTGGTTGAGAAGGCGTAGTACACACGTCCCACAGGATTCAGATTGGCTTCCAGAGTGTCGTGCGCGAAAGGTTCGGCGATCATCCAAGTGCCATCCTCAGCGAGTCTGGAATAAACATATTTGGATGCCCCGGCCGGATCGCCCATATCATGCAGGCAGTCAAAGAAGGTCACCAGATCGTATTCACTCCCGGGAAAATCTTTGGCCTTGGCGGTTTGGAACGTCACGTTGGTGATCCCTTTTTCCCTGGCTAATTCATTGGCCTTTTTAATGGAAGGTTCATGGAAGTCAAATCCATAGAACCGGCTTTTTGGGAACGCCTCGGCCATGATCAGCGTGGAATGACCGTAACCGCACCCCACATCGGCCACCTTCGCACCGCGCTCCAATTTTTCCTGAACGCCATCGAGGGACGGAATCCACGACTGGAGCAGATTGGCCTTGTAGGTCGGTTTGAAAAATTTGGCGACGCCGCAAAACAGGCAGGAATCGTGATCTCCCCAGGAGACGCCTTCCCCGGTTTTGAATGCTTCCGTAATTTTCGTATGGTCGGCGAACACCGATGCGATCGAATAGAATCCGCCGCCCATATAAAAAGGGCTCTCTTCATCGGCAAACACTGCGGCCTGCTCGGGGGTCAGGAAAAAGGCATTGTTTTCCGCGTCGTATTGAATATATCC